>JBEIRY010000043.1:0-14553 GCA_040375675.1 Thermoleophilales bacterium
AGGACGACGCACCCAAGGACGACGCACCCAAGGACGACGCACCCAAGGACGACGCACCCAAGGACGACGCACCCAAGGACGACGCACCCAAGGACGACGCACCCAAGGACGACGCACCCAAGGACGACGCACCGGCCGAAGCTGGCGGTGACGCTGGCGATGGCGGTAGCGGCGATGAAGAGCTCAACTGGAAGGACAAGGCCCGCTTGGAGCGCTCACGCGAGCCTCACGAGGCCCGCCCCGAGCGCTCGCCCGAGGAGCGAGTCAAGGAGCGCGCCGAAGAGCGCAAGCAGGCAGGCAAGAACCGAAGCGCTTATCGAAAGAAGATCCGCGCCAAGAAGGCCAAGGGCGGCGACGGTACGCCAGTCGCCGAACGCGAGACCGTCGGCCGCAAGGTTCGCCAGGGGCTGGTTGTGTCGAGCAAGGCAGACAAGACGATCACCGTGCGGATCGATGTGGCACGGCGCCACCCTGTGTACGAGAAGATCGTTCGCCGGTCCCAGACCCTTCACGCTCACGACGAGCGCAACGAGGCAGGCGACGGTGACTTCGTGCAGATAGTCGAAACCCGACCGATCTCCAAGACCAAGCGCTGGAGGCTGGCCGAAATCCTCGAGAAGGCCAAGTAGGCGAGTACGACGTGATCCAGCAAGAGAGCAGACTCAAAGTTGCAGACAACTCGGGTGCCAGAGAGATTCTCTGCATCCGCGTCAAGGGTGGTTCGCACCGACGCTACGCCCGGGTCGGTGACGTGATCACCGCTACCGTCAAGCAGGCGACGCCCAGGGGATCGGTTCGCAAGGGAGAGGTCGTCGAAGCCGTGGTCGTGCGTACCACCAAGCAACTGAGCCGCAGCGACGGTACCTACATCTCCTTCGACGAGAACGCTGCAGTCCTGATCGATCCGCAGCAGAACCCCCGGGGTACCCGAATTTTCGGCCCCGTGGCTCGCGAGCTTCGCGATCGCAACTTCATGAAGATCATCAGCCTCGCACCGGAGGTCCTCTGATGGGCAATCTCCGAATCCGCAAAGACGATCAGGTGATCGTCATCTCCGGCAAGGAGAAGGGTAAGACCGGCAAGGTGCTGCGGACCGAGCCCAAGAAGAACCGCGTCTACGTGGAGGGGCTGAACATGCTCAAGCGGCATCAGCGCCCACGGACGATGGATGACGCCAAGAAGGGCGATGACGGCGGAATCATCGAGCGCGAGGGCCCGATCAACGCGTCGAACGTGATGCTGGTCGACCCGGGCGGCAACAAACCGACCAGAGTGCGTATCGAGCGCGGCGAAGATGGCAAACGCCGCCGCGTTTCTGCACGCAGTGGAAAGCAGATCGACTGATGGAAGCAACCACCCAACAGAGCCAGGCAGCGCCACCGCCTCGTCTGCGTGATCGCTACGAGCAGGAGATCCTGCCGAGTTTGATCGAGCGGTTCGGCTACTCCAGCCCGATGGCTGCGCCAACCCTGGACAAGATCGTGCTCAACATGGGAGTCGGCGAAGCCAAGCAGGACACCAAGTTGCTCGATGCTGCGATGGAGCAGCTGACGGTGATCGCCGGTCAGCGTCCGAATATCCGCCGCGCCAAGAAGTCGGTTGCAACCTTCAAGGTTCGCGAAGGCATGCCGGTCGGGCTTGCCGTGACCCTTCGTCGCGCGCGGATGTGGGAGTTCCTCGACCGCCTCTGCTCGATCTCGATCCCGCGTATTCGCGACTTCCGCGGTCTCAATCCGCGTTCATTCGACGGTCGAGGCAACTACTCGATGGGTGTCCGCGAGCAGATCATCTTCCCCGAGATCGACTACGACGCAATCGATCAGGTCAGGGGTCTCGATGTGATCATCGCCACCACCGCTGCCACCGACATCGAAGGATTCGCTTTGCTCGACGCCCTCGGCATGCCCTTTGCAGCCGATGGTCGACCCGGTGAGGTCGACAAGGCCGCCGAGGAGGAAGAGCGCCGCAAGCAGGAAGAGGCTCAGCAGAGAGCCGATGCCGAGGCCGCCGCGCTCGAGCAGCTCAAGGAAGAAAACCCCGATGCATACGCCGCTCCCGAGAAGCCTGAAGAGGGCGAGGAGGGTGGAGATGCCGAAGGTGAGTCCGATGAAAGCGGCGAGGATGCCGCAGAGGGCTCTTCCGAAGACGGGGAATCCAGTGAAGGCAACGAAGGAGAGGACGGCTAGTGGCCAAGACTTCCCAGAAGGTGCGCCAATCGCGCAAGCCCAAGTACAAGGTTCGCGGCTACAACCGCTGCCGCAAGTGCGGTCGATCCCGCGCTTACTACCGCAAGTTCGGCCTCTGCCGGATCTGTCTCCGAGAGGCTGCTCACAAGGGCTACGTACCCGGAATGACGAAGTCGAGTTGGTAAGGAAGACATGCAGACCGATCCGATAGCCGATTACCTGACCCGCGTCCGCAACGCCTTGGCCGCCCAGCACGAGGAAGTGACGATTCCTGCATCCAGCTTGAAGCGGGAGATCTCGCGCATCCTCAAAGAGCAGGGCTACATCGCTGACTTCTCGGTCGCCGATGCCCGCGTTGGTCAGGAGATAACGGTAAAGCTCCGCTACACGGATGATCGCCTGCCGGTGATCAGCGGCATGGAGCGTGTCTCGCGCCCCGGCCGTCGGCGCTACGTCGAGACCTCGCAGATCCCGAAGGTCCTGGGCGGAATGGGAACCACGATCGTTTCAACCTCCTCAGGAGTGATGACCGGACACGAAGCGCGCCAGAAGGGCGTGGGTGGAGAGGTGGTCGCACATGTCTGGTAGCGCAATTCATCTCACGACAATTCTCGAGGGAGGCTGTGCGTGAGTCGCATCGGCCGTAAACCCGTACCCGTGCCCGAAGGGGTCGAGGTCGAGGTGAAGCCCGGTTCGGTAACCGTCAAGGGGCCGAAGGGCGAGTTGACCCAAGTGATCTCCCCTGCGATGAAGGTCGAAGTCTCCGACGGCGAGGTCGTAGTGGAGCGCCCGACCGACCGCGGGGACCACAGGGCCCTGCACGGTTTGACCAGGAGCCTGATCGCAAACATGGTCGAGGGCGTCACCGAAGGCTTTGAGCGCAAGCTCGAGATACAGGGAGTCGGTTACCGCGCTCAGCTCAAGGGCAAGTCGCTCGAGCTCGCGCTCGGCTTCTCTCACCCTGTTCAGGTCGAGGCACCGGAGGGGATCGAGTTCGAGGTTCCCGAGCCGACCGAGGTGATCGTCAAGGGGATCGACAAGCAGATGGTTGGCGAGATCGCTGCACGCATTCGTCGCCACCGTCCGCCCGAGCCTTACAAGGGCAAGGGGATCCGCTACGACGACGAGCACGTAACCCGCAAGGTCGGAAAGAGGGCCTAACGGATGGCAATCCCGACCGCAGAACAGAGAAGGCTTCGCCGCCGCCGCCGTGTGCGGGCAAAGATCCGCGGTACCGCAGACCGTCCCCGCTTGTCGGTTTACCGCTCCAATCGCGGCGTGTTCGCTCAGTTGATCGATGACGATGCCGGCAGCACGATCGTTGCTGTCAATTGGACTGAACCCGCGCTTCGCGCGATGAAGCCGATGGATCAGGCCAAGAAGGCGGGCGAGGAGCTCGCCAGCCGAGCCAAGCAGGCGGGGGTAGAGACCTGCGTGTTCGACCGTGGCGGATATCAGTACCACGGCCGCGTCAAGGCGCTTGCTGACGGCGCACGCGAAGGGGGGCTGAAGTTCTAGCCATGAACCAGCTCGGTAAACACAACTCGATCCAGCTACCTTCGGAGGCACGATGACCGTCGAACAGGTATCTCCCAAGGGACTCGATCTCCAAGAGCGCGTGATCGAGATCAATCGCGTGGCCAAAGTCGTAAAGGGCGGACGCCGCTTCTCCTTCACTGCACTGGTTGCTGTTGGAGACGAGGAGTCCGTGGTCGGAATCGGCTACGGCAAGGCTCGCGAGGTTCCTCTGGCCATCCAGAAGGCGGTCGAGGACGCACGAAAGAACTTGATCCGGGTTCCGAAGTACGGCCAGACGATCACCCACCGGGTGATCGGCCGGTACGGAGCCGGCCATGTGGTGCTTCGGCCGGCCAGCCCCGGTACCGGAGTAATCGCCGGTGGCGGTGTGCGCGCGGTGCTCGAACTGGGCGGTGTGCGCGACATCCTGACCAAGAGCATCGGCACTCAGAATCCGATCAACCTGGTCAAGGCGACCATGGACGGCATCCACATGCTTCGTCGCCCCGAAGATGTGGCAGCGCTTCGCGGAATCTCGGTCGCCGAGGTTCTCGGCTTGAGCACTGAGGGCAACGGCAAGGCTGCCGAGACCCTCGATGCCGAAGAGAAGGCCGAAGAGAAGGCTGAGACTGCAGTTGCTGAGAAGGCCGAGGAAAAGGCCGAAGAGGCAGAGCAGGCCGCCGCAGAACAGACCGAGGCCGAAGAGGTAGAAGCATCTGAGGAGAACGCTGATGGGTCACCCGACGTGGAGAAGAACGTCTGATGGCAGAGGTGAAACTCCTCCAGGTCAAGTCTGCCGCCGGTGCCTCCGTGCCCCAGCTCGAGACCCTTCGTTCGCTGAAGCTCGGCCGCATCGGCAAGAGCGCAAGCTTCTCCGACACCCCGCAGCTGCGGGGAATGATCCGTGTCGTAGATCACCTCGTCGAAGTAGACGAGACCGGAAAGGACTCCTGAAGATGGCTGAGCCAAAGCAAGAGACAGAAGAAACGAAGGAGACCAAGAAGCCCGCTGCAGCCAAGAAGCCCGCTGAGGCTGCAAAACCAGCCGAGGGCGAAAACGCCAGCGCCAACGCCGAGCGGATCGGACTGCACAATCTGAGCCCAGCCGATGGCTCTCGCAGCTCGCGCAAGCGAGTTGGGCGAGGTCATGGATCCGGTCACGGCAAGACCTCCGGCAGAGGTCACAAGGGCGCAGGCCAGAGGGCCGGCCGCAAGCACAACGTGGCTTACGAAGGTGGCCAGACCCCGATCCAGATGCGGATGCGCAAGCTGCGTGGCCCCCACATGAAGAAGTCGATGCCGTTCGAGAAGTTCCGCACTCACACCCAGCAGGTGAACGTTTCCGATCTCGAAGAGCGCTTCGCTGCAGGCTCCGAGGTCACTCCCGAGACTCTCAAGGCAAACGGCCTGGCCAAGCGTCCGCTACCTGTGAAGATCCTCGGTAACGGCGAGATCACCAAGAGCCTCAAGGTAACTGCGCACGGGTTCAGCGCCTCTGCGCGGGAGAAGATCGAAGGCGCAGGCGGAAGCTGCGAGACGATCGAAGGCTGAGTCAAGTCCGTGCTTGCAACGATCGCCAACGCCTTCACCGTCGCTGAGATCCGCAAGAAGATCTTCTTCACGCTCGGAATCCTCGCTCTCTATCGCCTCGGTGCCTACATTCCCGCTCCCGGGGTCGACGCCGGAGTGGTCGAGGGCATCCAGAGCAACTTCTCGGGTTCGAACATCCTCGGCTTCCTCAACCTCTTCTCGGGCGGCAGCCTTTCCAGACTCTCGCTGTTTGCGCTGGGGATCATGCCCTACATCACGGCATCGATCATCTTGCAGCTGCTCACCGTCGTGTTGCCTTCGCTGGAGCGGCTGCAGAAGGAGGGTGAGGTCGGCCAGCAGAAGATCACCCAGTACACCCGCTATCTCACCGTCGGGCTGGCCTTCGGCCAGTCGATCGGCTACGTCTTCCTCTTCCAGAGCTTCCAGGATCAGTCCGGCGCAAGCGTGGTTGGTGACCTGACCTTCGCCAAGTTGATGCTGATCGTGATCGCACTGACGGCAGGTTGCACGCTCTTGATGTGGATGGGCGAGCTGATCACTCAGCGCGGAGTAGGCAACGGAATCTCGCTGATGATCTTCGCCTCGATCGTGGCCGGCCTCCCCGGAGGAATCCAGAAGTGGTGGTCCAATCCTGACCCCGTCTTCACCGTGATGATGCCTTTCGTTGCGCTGGCAGTGATCGTGGCGATCGTCTTCGTACAGGAGGGCCAGCGCCGGATTCCCGTTCAGTACGCAAAGCGCGTGGTGGGCCGGAGGATGACATCAGGTGGCTCGACCTACCTGCCCTTGAGGGTCAACATGGCCGGCGTGATCCCGGTCATCTTCGCCGCCTCGCTGATGGCGTTTCCGCCGACCGTGGGACAGTTGCTCAACACCCCCGCGGCTCTCGACTTTGCCGCTTTCTTCAGCCCCGGCGGTTGGGCTTACGTGGTCGGCGAGGTCTTCTTCATCATCATCTTCACCTACTTCTACACGGCCGTTACCTTCAACCCGGTCGACCAGGCAGACAACCTCAAGCAGCACGGTGGGTTCATTCCGGGAGTGCGACCCGGCCGACCGACCGCCGAGTACCTAGATCGTGTCCTTTCGCGACTGACCCTTCCGGGAGCTCTCTACCTCGGCGCTGTAGCAGCGCTTCCGACGATCTTGATCTCGCAGACCTCAGCGAACTTCTTCTTCGGCGGTACTTCGATCCTGATCGTGGTCGGCGTTGCACTCGATACCGTCAAGCAGCTCGAGTCCCAGTTGATGATGCGCAACTACGAGGGCTTCCTCAATTGATCTGCGCCGCAGGCTTGAGAAAACAAGGATCAGATGCCTGAACTCAACTTGATCCTCCTGGGACCTCCCGGGAGCGGCAAAGGCACCCAAGGCGAGCGACTGCAGGACGAGCACCGTCTCCCTTACTACGCAACCGGCGACATCCTCCGCGCTGCGGTCAAGGAGCAGACCGAGATCGGCCGCAAGGCTCAGGAGTACATGGACCGCGGGGATCTCGTCCCCGACGAGGTGATCATCGGTGTCATCTGCGAGCGGATCCAGGCCGAGGAGGCCTCTGACGGGTTCATCCTCGACGGGTTTCCGCGGACGGTCCCGCAGGCCGAAGCACTCGACAGCGAGATGGAGCGCCTCGGGCGCTCTCTCTCTGTCGCACTGCTGATCGATGTGCCCGACGACGAGGTCGTCAGGCGCCTCGGTGGGCGCAGGACCTGCGTCAAGGAGGGTCATGTCTTCCACGTCGAGTTCGACCCGCCTGCAAAGGAGGGGATCTGCGACGTTTGCGGTGGAGAGTTGATCGTCCGCGACGACGACCGCGACGATGTAATCCGCAACCGCCTCGAGCAGTATCACGAGAAGACCGAGCCTCTGGTCGTCTACTACGAGGGCAAGGGGATCTTGCGAAAGGTCGACGGTTCCAATGGACTCGACGAGGTCGCCGAGGATGTCCGCGGCGAACTCGCTACTGCTCGCGCCGAGGGTGAGGTCTGATGTATCGCGGTCAGATCGTGATCAAGAGCGGGGAGGAGATCGATCAGATGGCTGCCTCCGGCCGCATCCAGGCCCGCTGCCTGCAGATGCTGCGTGAAATGTGCAAGCCCGGCGTGAGCACGCTCGACCTGGATAGCGCCGCCGAGGAGTTCATCCGCGCCGAGGGCGGAATACCTACTTTCAAGGGGTACCGGGGATTCCCCGCCTCGATCTGCGCTTCTCCCAACTCGATGGTCGTACACGGGATCCCCAATGAAACTCCGCTGGAAGAGGGCGATGTACTCTCGATCGACGCTGGCGTCACCTACGGGGGCTGGGTCTCGGACGCAGCCATCACGGTGCCGATCGGCAAGGTGAGCGAAGAGGCCGAAAAGCTCATGTCGGTTACCCGTCAGTCGCTTTTCGATGCGATCGAGTACGCCCGTCCGGGCAAACGCTTGAGCGACATCTCCCACGGGGTCCAGAAGACGGTCGAGGAGGGCGGCCTATCGGTGATCAGGACGCTGGTCGGGCACGGGGTCGGCCGTGAGATGCACGAGGACCCGCAGATCCCTAATTTCGGCGAGCCTGGGCGTGGTCCAGAGCTGGAAGAGGGGATGGTGTTCGCCATCGAGCCGATGGTCAACGTCGGCGGACCCGGAGTAAGGCTCGATTCCGACGGCTGGAGCGTGTTCTCGACCGATGATTCGCTCGCCGCGCATTTCGAATTCACCGTGGCGGTGACCGAGGAAGGCCCGCGAATTCTCACCCCTTGGCACGAGGATCTCGGATGACAAATTTGCGCCAAATCGGCTTTTTCGGAGTGCCTGAGCGAAAAACGCCTGCTAATCTCCTTCTGTCGGATCCCCTCCGGCGAAATGTTCAGGCCTGCGTACCCGACTCCTGGGGTGGGCAGGTTTCCTACGACGAGATACGAGGCGCCGCTTGGCGATGAAGGTACGAGCATCTGTAAAACCGATGTGTGAGAAGTGCAAGGTAATCCGCCGTCGCGGAACCGTGCTCGTGATCTGCTCTAACCCCCGTCACAAGCAGAGGCAGGGCTGAGAAGTGGCACGAATCGCAGGAGTCAATCTTCCTTTGAATAAGCGGGTCGTGGTGGGCCTCACCTACGTGTACGGGATCGGTGATTCGACTGCCGCCGAGATCTTGAATGAGGTCGGTGTCAGTCCCGACACCCAGGTCAAGGACCTGACCGAGGATGAGGCGGTCAAGCTGCGTGAGGCCGTCGAGTCCCGTGAGGTGGAAGGCGATCTACGCCGTGAGCGATCCCAGAACATCAAGCGTCTGCAGGAGATCGGCTCCTACCGGGGCCTGCGCCATCGGCGCGGACTGCCGGTGCGGGGCCAGCGAACCAAGACCAACGCACGCGGCCGGAAGGGTCCGCGCAAGCTCAGCGTTGCCGGGGTGAAGAAAGCACCGCCGAGCGCTGGATAGGGGATAGGACGAGATGGCCGACGAGACACAGCAGCCTGAAGAGGCACAGCAGCCTGAAGAAGCTCCCAAGGAGGAGCCTCAGGTGAGCGAAGACGCACCCGCGCCGGCTGAGGAGTCCGCTGCTCCAACGGAAGAGCCTGCTGCCGAGGAGAGCCCCGAGGCTCCCGAGGCCAAGACCGACGAGCAGCCGGCTGCAGATGGCGATGGCGAAGCTCCGGCTCCGAAGAAGAAGAAGGGCCGCGCGCGCAAGCGCAAAGGCGTCACCTACGGGCAAGCTCACATCAAGACTTCCTTCAACAACACCATCGTGACCTTGACCGACACAAAGGGCGCCGTGATCGCCTGGGAGTCGGCCGGCAGCGCCGGTTTCAAGGGCTCTCGCAAGTCGACCCCATTCGCTGCCCAAGTCACCGCAGACGCCGCCGCCCGCAAGGGGATCGAGCAGGGCCTGGAGAAGGTCGAGGTCTTTGCCAAGGGAGCCGGGTCCGGCCGCGAGACCGCAATCAGATCCCTGCAGGCCGCAGGGCTCGAGGTGACTACGGTCAAGGATGTGACCCCTCAGGCCCATAACGGTTGTCGTCCGCGGAAGCGCAGGAGGGTCTAAGTGGCCAGAGATACCTCACCTCAGTGCAAGCAGTGCCGCCGCGAAGGGCAGAAGCTCTTTCTCAAGGGTTCGCGCTGCTTCACCGACAAGTGCGCCGTAGACCGCCGCGCATACCCACCCGGTGAGCACGGCCGCGGCCGCATGCGCCAGTCCGAGTACCGAACCCAGTTGCGCGAAAAGCAGAAGGCGCGTCGCTACTACCAGGTGCTCGAAAGCCAGTTCCGCGATTACTACGACCGCGCATCCAGGCAGCCCGGCGTGACCGGCGAGAACCTCCTGCGCATGCTCGAGTGTCGCTTCGACAATGTTCTGGTTCGCCTCGGTTTTGCCGCTTCGCGGCGTCAGGCCCGTCAGTTCATCCGTCACGGGCACTGGCTGATCAACGGCCGCAGGGTGGACATTCCGAGCTACCAGGTCAAGCCCGAAGACGTGATCACGATCAAGCCCGACTCACCGGCTGAGACCCTGGTGCGTGAGGCGACCGATCTCACCTCTGGCGTACCAGCCTGGCTTCAGGCCGACTACGACTCCCTGAGCGCGAAGGTGCTTCGTCAGCCGGAGCGCAGCGAAATCTCTGCACCTATCACCGAGCAGCTCATCGTCGAGCTGTATTCGAAGTAAGTAAAACCAACCCAGATCAGCGAGGAACCCATATGACCACCCTGCCCGATTTCCAGACCCCCAAGATCAGCTCCGAGAAGATCGATGAGAACAAGGGAACCTTCACCATCGAGCCGCTCGACAAGGGGTTCGGTTACACCTTCGGCAACAGTCTTCGCCGGGTCATGCTGTCCTCTCTTGGTGGCGCCGCGATCACCAGCGTGCGGATCGAAGGGGTTGCGCATGAGTTCGCAACCATCCCTGGCCTCAAGGAGGATGTCACCGACGTCGTCTTGAACCTGAAAGACATCGTCGTTCGCATGCACACGGATGCCGACGAGGTAGAGGTTCCTTTGGTCGCTACCGGTCCTGGTGAGGTCACAGCCAAGGACATCGACCTTCCTGCAGGCGTCGAGATCCTCAACCCCAAGGCTCCGATCGCAAACCTCGACAAGAAGGGCAAGCTCGAGATCTACCTGACCATCGGTCGCGGCAGGGGGTACTCGCCTGCCGACGAGAACAAGGCCGAGGATCAGGCACTCGGCGTGATCCCGATCGACGCGATCTTCTCGCCGATCCGCCGGGTTTCCTACTCGGTCGACTCAGCACGAGTTGGTCAGCGAACCGACTTCGACAAGCTGACTATCGATATCGAGACCGACGGTTCGATCGAGCCTGGTGCCGCTCTTCGCGAGGGTGCCGAGACCCTGATCAAGACCCTCGGAATATTCACCACCGCCGATCGCGTGGATGAGCTCGCGGGTGAGGCTGCTCTGCTCGCCAGTGGAGCGGTTGCTGTCGAAGGAGTTCCTTCGGCCCCCGACGGGTTGGACGAGATCCTGATCGAGGAGCTCGAGCTTGGTGTGCGTTCCTACAACTGCCTCAAGCGAGCTGGTGTCCAGACGGTCGGCGAGTTGGTCATGAAGTCCGAAGCCGAGCTGAATGCAATCCCCAACTTCGGCCGCAAGTCGGTTGAAGAGGTCCAGGAGACGCTCCGTTCCAGGGGCCTCTCGCTCAAAGGTTCCTGAGGCCCTAAGGTTCGAGACCGGAGCAGAGGATGAGGCACGCAAAGCAGAGAAACAAACTCAGCCGTGACTCGGCACATCGCAAGGCGATGCTTCGGACTATGTCCAAGCAGCTGATCCAGCATGAGCGCATCCGGACCACCCAGCCCAAGGCCAAGGCCCTGAAGCCAGAGTTCGAGAAGCTGATCACGCTCGCCAAGCGCGGTGATCTTCACGCCCGCAGACAGGCCCTCTCCAAGCTCGATCAGGACAAGTTCGCGGTTCACAAGCTGTTCGAGGAGCTAGCCCCCCGCTACAAGGAGCGTCCCGGCGGCTACACCCGGATCGTCAAGCTCGGCGCTCGTCGCTCTGACTCCGCCGAGATGGTCTACCTAGAGCTCGTCTGAGCTCTGCCGTCTCAGTAGCCGCGCCGGTTCGGACTCAGCGCAATCATGAAGCCGATCACCGTCAGGCAGATCGCGCCGAGTACAACCCACTGGGCCCAGCTGTCGATCGTCTCGATCGCTATCGCAACCGCAACGAGGGCCACTACAACGCCGATCACGGTATAGGCCTCGGTACCGTGGCCACCCTTACCCCCTCGACCGATCAGTTCCTGACGAGCCTCTTCGCGCTGGATGGATTCCGGGTCGTCGTAGCCGGGGGGCGTCATGGATTGGAGTCTTGCGAATGGGCATGACGACCTTTCGGTTGGATCACTCATATGACGGAACGGAGTTTTCGGGCTGGGCGGCACAGCCCGGAGAGAGGACGGTTCAGGGAGAGCTGGGCAGATCTCTCGACAAACTCTTTCCCGACTCACCGCAGCTCACGGTTGCCGGCAGAACCGATGCCGGAGTACATGCCTGGGGTCAGGTGGCCAGCTTTTCGAGCGAGGGAGACGGACCGGATGAGCTGCTGCACGCGTTGAACGGCACCACCCCGCAGGATCTGACCGTTACCGGCATCACGGCGATGGAGCCGGGATTCGATGCTCGACGCGATGCTGTTTCACGGACCTACTGCTACCGGATGCTCGTCTCTACCGCACCGAGTCCGCTCGAGCTCCGCTACGCCCTCCACTGGCCCTACGAATTCGATACCGATCTGCTGAACCGCGCCGCAGAGTCATTGCTCGGCGAACACGATTTCACGGCGTTTACTCCGACCCAGACCGACCACGTTCGCTTCGAGCGGGTCGTCTCGCGCTGTGAGTGGGTCGTCTCGAGAAACCGCGGACCCGGCGAAGGTCAGGGAGAGATCCACGAACTCTGGATCGAGGCGGACTCCTTCATGAGGAGCATGGTCCGTGTGCTGGTGGGCACGATGCTCGAGGTCGGCTGCAAAAGGCGCGATCAGAGCGACTTCGAAGAGCTTCTCGAAGGAGCACCCCGTGAGCAGGCCGGAGAGACCGCTCCAGCCCACGGATTGCATCTGGCCTCCGTTTCCTATTAGTTGCGGCAGGCACTAACTGCCACGCTAGCCGCGCCTGTGATCGCGTCTGCTGCTAATCTGCCGTTCAGAGGTCGGAATTAGATCTCGTCGGTTTTCCGCCGATCAGACGACAAGAAACAACCGAAACGGAAAGAATTCAGATCCAGTGGGCGCATTCGTAATAACTCTTCGCGAAGGCTTCGAGGCCGCTCTCGTAGTGGGTCTCATCCTCGCCTTCCTCTACAAGACCGGCCACGGTGATCGCGCCAGGGCCGTCTGGGCTGGTGTCATCGCCGCGATCAGCCTCAGCATCATCGGCGGAGCAGCACTCTTCCTGTCCGGATCGAGGCTAGAGGGCAACTCTGCCCTTCTGTTCGAGGGGCTCGCGATGCTGTTGGCTGCAAGCGTCGTCACCTGGATGGTCTTCTGGATGCGTCGTCAGGCGGCAACGATCGGCAGCGATCTACGTGAGCACGTGAGCCTCTCGCTCGAGAACGGCAGCGACTACGCGTTGGCGGCCATCGCCTTCGTGGGCGTTGGTCGGGAAGGGCTCGAGACCGCATTGTTCCTGTTCGCCTCGGTCGAGAGCAGCGGCGCTGTACTGGCAGTCGTCAGTGGCCTGATCGGTCTGCTGGTCGCAATGCTGCTTGGTGTGCTCTTCTACCGTGGTGCGCTCAAGATGGACCTCCGCAAGTTCTTCACCTACACCAGCATCCTGGTGATCGGATTCGCGGCCTACCTCGTCTACGGGGCCGTCCACGAATTCGGAGAGTTGTTCGAGTCGGAGTTCCTCGAGTTCCTCGCCCCGATCGCTGCCGCTGTTTACGGCATCTGCTTTGCGGCGCTCTATCTGCGCGACTACCTGCAGCTTCGCCGTCGCCGGGCACTCAAGGGCGCCTCCGCCTCTCAGGGCTAGTCTCTGCCCACCTCGATCAATCTCTCGAACCCCGACTTGGGGGTCGGGCGCAAGCCTAGAATCAGGTTCCAATGAAGGTTCTCCTCACCAACGACGACGGAATCTCGGCCAGCGGTATTCAGGCGATGCGCCGTGCGCTTCAGGGCATCGATGGCCTCGAGGTCGATCTGATCGCCCCTGATTCGAACCGTAGTGCGACAGCCAGAAGCATCACCACCAGAGTGCCGCTCTGGGTCCAGCGGATAGAGCACGAGGATGGCTTCGTCGGCTACGCGACCGACGGCACACCCGTCGACTGCGTCAGGTTCGCACTGCTCGGCCTGCTGGGAGATCCTCCCGACATGATCGTCTCCGGGATCAATCACGGATCCAATCTCGGCGACGATGTCACCTACTCCGGCACGGTTGCTGCTGCACTGGAGGGTGTCGTCTACGACATCCCCGCCATCGCCGTCTCGCAGCAGTGGAAGGCGGGCGAGATGGGCTACCGGTCGGGGGATTTCGACTTTCGAGTAGCGGCGGGATTTACCGCGGAACTGGTCGAGAAGACGATCTCCGAGGGACTGCCCAGGGAGACGCTGCTGAACGTGAACTGCCCGGCGGTACCGCCGAAGGGGGTTGCCGTTTCCCACCTCGGAAAGCGGATCTACAAAGACGAGCTGAAGCAGGTTGGAGAGGAAGGTGATCGTCGCCAGTACGAGATATACGGCTACGACGCTTCCTTTCACGACGAGGAAGGCTCAGATCTGAATGCGGTGCACGAGGGATTGATCTCGGTAACGCCACTCCACTTCGATCTAACCGATCGCACCGGTTTCGATCTGCTGAGAGGTTGGGGCCTCGACGGGTTGCTGGAGGGACTCGATCGATGAGCCCGAAGGCCGGGGAGAAGCGGGCAGCTGAACTTCGCAAGCTGATCGCCCACCACGACCACTGCTACTACGTGCTCGATCAGCCCGACGTCACCGATGCTCAGTACGACGCATTGTTTGGTGAGCTGCGGGAGTTGGAGGAGGCAGACCCTGGTCTGTTGACCCCTGATTCACCGACTCAACGGGTGGGTGGAAAGCCTCTCGAGAAGTTCAGCCAGATCGAGCACGCCGAGCCGATGCTCTCGCTCGGGAATGCCCGTAGCGAGGATGAGCTGCGGGCCTGGTCTGATCGTGTAGCAAGGGGGCTCGAGCGGCTCGATCTCGCAGCGGCGACGATCAGATACGTAACAGAGCCGAAGATCGACGGCCTGGCGATTTCTCTCACCTACGAAAACGGCGTATTGACCCACGGAGCAACCCGTGGCGACGGCCGAATCGGTGAGGAT
>JBEIRY010000042.1:0-14961 GCA_040375675.1 Thermoleophilales bacterium
CTCGCACCAGTACTGACGGGTTCCGGCGCGGGCATTCGGTTGGTAGGGCAGATCGACCCACCCCTCCGTCTCGATCGCAAGTTCCTGAGCACGCTGCTCGCTCACCTTTCCCTGACCGAAAATCACCCTGTGGGTCGAGTTGTTCGGTTTCAGTACCCAGCGCTCAGGCAAATCGAGTCCGACCAGATCAGCAACATCCCTCCCCTTCCAGATCGTTTCGGGCACCCGTATCCAGGGGCATCGCTCGCGCGCCAGCTGCTTGGAGGCATGTTTGTCGGAGGCGGTGACGAAGATCGGTCGCCGGTCGTAGAGGGTCCGCCAGATCACCTTTTCGTTGAAGTCCCTGGGTTGATCGAGGATGGGCCAGCGGTGATGGTGGCGCAGATAGCGAAGCTGCCAGACACGCCTGTCAGGGAGTCGCTTTCCGATCTGCCGTTCTAATGGGATGAAGGGATCTCGCATGCCTCAGCTGACCGCAATCTCCACGGCCTTCTTCAAATCGTCTGCCCAGATATCGGGCTTGAAGTCCTCCACGCGTTCCCTGCCTGCAGCTGCCAGACGCAGGCGGAGAGTCTCGTCTCCGGCCAACCTTTCCATCGCCTGCGCGAGAGCAGCCGCATCTCCCTCTGGCACAACCAATGCGGTTTCTCCGTCGGTCGCGAGTCCGCCAAGGGCGGCGCCAACCGAGTCGCTCGAGACCACCGCCACCCCTTGACACATCGCCTCGGCGACCACGATCCCCCACGGCTCCTTGAATGTGCGTGTGGTGATGGAGGGGACCACCAGCACATCGCTGGCCGCATAGACCTCGCGCATCTCTTCACGCGCGACCGAATGTTGAACGCTGATACCCGCCGGATACCCGCCATCAGGACTCCAGGTGCCATCGCCGATCATCCGAAGGGTCGCCCCTTCGTCGGCGAGCCCGCTGCGCCTCCAGGCATCCAGCAATATGTGCGGACCCTTCTCGATCTCTTGCCTGCCGGCGAAGAGGAATTTCAGACCGTCACCTCGGCTCATCGATACCGGCGTCGTCCAGAAGTCGAGATCGACCGGGTCCATCGAGGTCACCACGGACTCAGCTCCCAGCGAGACGGCGAGCCTCGACTGCGGCTCCCCGTAAGAGAGCACCGCGCTCGACCATCTGAACACCCGGCGGAGAATCCGCCTGCCCACCCGCCAGCGCAGGGTTCCGGGAACCTCCTGAAGACCCACCCAGACGATCAACGGCAAACCCGCCCTGTGAGTGGAGAACGCCGCAAGGGAAAACGATGTGGGTCCCTGCGTCTCGATCATCACCGCGCCGTAACGGCCCGAGCGAATCAGCTTCGGTATCTCCCAAGTCGTGGCGTCGACCTGGGGAACTGAATCGGGAAGTCGGGCGAGACCCCCTCCGTGAGGGACGTCGTTTGCGAGGTCCACCACCTCGATCGACATCTCCGCAGCCAATCGCTCGATCGCCGCAACCCGATTAGGCAGAACCTGTGCGAGCAGGATGAGTAGGGGTTTCTGAGTCGTAGTCGTCACCGGGGTGTCAGGGTAACCCGGTTTCGCGCACAACCTTGGTGTGCTGGCTAAGCGATCAGTGATCGCGCGGGAAGAGCCGCGGCGCTGCGGCGTGAAAGCCGTTCCAACGGGCGAGACTCCGGCCGGCACCACTACGCCCGCCGACGTCTGCCCTGGAACCTTCAGACAACTACTTGCTCGGGTCCGGAACGATCCGGATGTAGGGCTTGGGCTCTTCCCACTCGCCGAAGATCTCCTTGGCCTGCTCGTTGTCGACCGAGCCGGCGATCACGACATCCTCACCCTTCTTCCAGTTGGCCGGAGTGGCGACCTTGTGGTCTGCGGTGAGCTGGAGCGAATCGATCACGCGCAGGACCTCGTCGAAGTTGCGACCGGTGGTCATCGGGTAGACCAGAATCAGCTTGACCTTCTTGTCCGGACCGATCACGAAGACGTTGCGAACAGTCTGGTTGTCCATCGGCGTGCGCTCAGCCGCATCTCCTTCCACATCAGCTGGCAGCATGCCGTACGCCTTGGAGATCGCGAAGTCGGCATCGGAGATCAGCGGGTAGTTGGGGGCCGTTCCCTGGGTTTCCTCGATGTCCTTCGACCACTCCTCGTGTTTGTCGAGCGGATCGACCGAGAGGCCGATGATCTTCACATTGCGATCGTCGAACTGCGACTTCTGCGAAGCCATGTAGCCGAGTTCAGTTGTGCAGATCGGAGTGAAGTCCTTGGGGTGGGAGAAGAGGACTGCCCAGGAGTCGCCGATCCAGTCGTGGAAGTTGATCTTGCCTTCGGTTGTCTCTGCTTCGAAGTCCGGGGCCGTCTGGCCGAGCTGCAGGGTCATGGAAACTCCTTTTTCGATTGATAAACCATTAATTGCAATCGGGATTATAGGGATAAATCGAGAGCCCGGGACCGGATTTGAACCGGTGACCCCTTCCTTACCATGGAAGTGCTCTACCAACTGAGCTACCCGGGCGAGAATTGGAGCGTAGCGACTAGACGCCCTTCGCCCAAGTGACCTGCTCTTCGAGCCCTTCCTGCAAGTCGACCTTCGGCTTCCAGCCAAGCAGCTCCCCGGCCTGCGAGATATCGGCGATGGTCGCGGCAGGATCGGCCGGATGGGCATCGAGTTGTTCGACCACCACCTCGCTGCCGGCGATCCCCGAGATCAGATCGAGAAGCTCGCTGACTTCGTGGGTGTCTGGCGATCCGATGTTCACCACGGCACCCCGCGGTAGATCCGCGTCGAGGGCGGCGATGATCGCGCCAACGGCGTCGCTCACGTGAACCCAAGCTCGCCGCTGAGACCCGTCGCCGAGCAACGGAAGGGCAGGTCCTCCAGTTGCGGCCGCGATAGCCCTTGCGCAGAGCATGTCCGGCCTCTGACGCGAGCCGTAGACGGTGAAGAACCTCAGACAGACCACGGGCACTCCGTTTGCGGCGGCAACCCCGGCAACTACCTCCATCTCGGACTTGGTCTGCCCGTAAGGAGCGATCGGCGCAGGCGGGTCGAACTCGGCAGAAGGGGACCCGTCGGCTCTGGCGCCGCCATAGACCGCTGAGCTCGATGCCAAGACGACCGAGTCGAGGCCGACCTCAGCCGCTGCCTCGAGCAGGGACCGCGGAAGTTCGACATTGAGCCTGCGGTATTCGTCGAGATCTGAATCCCCTCCCCGTGCATCGGTAAAAGCGGCCAGGTGGACCAGCGCATCGGCACCCTCGAGCACCTCGACCAGATCGAGTTCCGCCAAGTCTCCTTCGATCAGCTCGAACCGCTCATTCCCCCTCGCCGAAGCGAGGTTCCTCTCCTTGATCTCGCGGGAGTAGTTAGGGGCGAACGAGTCGACCCCGACCACCGTGTCGCCGCGCGCGAGAAGTGCATCAGTCAGGTGCGAGCCGATGAAGCCAGCTGCGCCGGTGACGACGACCTTCACCGATCAAGACCCCGCCGGGAAGAGCTCGAGCCGCTGGCCGTTCATCGCGGCTGCGGCATCGGAGCAGAGGTAAGAAATCGAATCCGCGATCTCTTCGGTAGAGGTGAAGGTGGAGAAGTCCCTGTCGGGCTCATCGGCCCGCATCTGGGCGGTGACGATCGCGTTGACCACCAACACATTTGCCGTCGCCCCGGTGCCGGTAAAGGAGTCCGCAAGGGCGAGGGTCCATGCCTCCGACGCTGCCTTTGCCGAGGCATAGGCGGCGCTGGTCGCATTGGGCCTTTGGGCGACCGATGAGGAGACCAGCACAAACCGGCCTTGGGGCGAGTTCGACAGCGACGAGTAAAAAGCACGAGAGGTGTGCTGAACGGTGCGCACCAGCAGGTCGTGGAGGAACTCGTAATCGGCCAGGTCGAAACTCTCGATCGGATCGCCTCCGCGCCATCCCCCGACCAGATGGATCAACCCGTCACAGCGGCCGAAGTACTCACCGACAGCAGCAGCCCAGTCAGCGGCGGCCCCTGGGTCGAGCAGATTGACCTCGTAGGGCAAGAGTCGCTCTGCGCTGATGCCGAGGGTGTCGGCCACGCCTTTGGCGTTGGCGAGGCTGCGATCGGCAAGCGAAAGCGATGCGCCCGCCGATGCGAGGCGCTCGCAGACCACCGGTCCCAGACCACCGGCTGCACCGGCTATTGCGTAGACCCTTCCCTCGAGCGGCTGCTCTCCCATTGCTGGAAAGATAGGCGGCATGAGCGATCACCTGCTTCTCAGCTGCCCCGATCGACCGGGGATCGTTGCTGCGGTAACCGGCTTCCTCGCTGCTCGCGACTTCAACATCGTCGAGCTCGATCAGTTCTCCGAATCCGGTCAGCTGGTGATGCGGGTCGCCTTCGACCATGAGGGCTCGCACGAACACATCGAGGATGCGTTCGCCGAGGAGGTCGGAAAGCCACTCGATGCCAAATGGCGGATCGAGCACGCCGATCGCATGCGGAAGGTCGTTTTGATGGCATCGCGTGAGGACCACTGTCTGCACGACATCCTCTCCCGGGCTTCGCGCAAGGAGATCCTCGCCGAGGTGACCGCGGTGATCTCCAACCATCCCGATGCGGCGGCGCTCGCAGAGAGCCATCAGGTTCCCTTCCACCACATAGCGGTTAGCAAGGAGACGAAGGCCTCGGCCGAGGAGGCAGCACTCGATCTGATGCGCGCCGACCCACCCGAGCTGGTGATCCTCGCTCGCTACATGCAGATCCTCTCGCCGGAGTTCCTCGCCGGCATCGAAGAGATCGGCGCTGCAGTGATCAACATCCACCACAGCTTCCTGCCCGCTTTCGCCGGCGGTGATCCGTACCGCCGGGCTTACGAGCGTGGCGTGAAGATGATCGGGGCGACCGCCCACTACGTGACAGAAGAACTCGACGCAGGACCGATCATCGATCAGGGAACGGCGGCGGTGACCCACAGGGATACGGTCGAGGATCTGGTCGCAATCGGGCGAGATCTCGAGCGAGTGGTGCTTGCGCGGGCGGTCGGAGCGCACCTCGACGACCGTGTCTTCACGATCAACGGCAGAACGATCGTCTTCTAGAGCCCCGGCGGTGGCAGAGGGTCTGCGCGCCGAGCGCGCGACCTACCTAGAATCGTCCCGTCCTCTGGGGGAGTGCCCGAGTGGTTAAAGGGGACGGGCTGTAAACCCGTTGGCTCTGCCTACGAAGGTTCGAATCCTTCCTCCCCCATACCGAGCCAGGTCTGAATTCCGACTCAGTGCGGAGTTCAGACCTTGCCGAGCAGGTCGCAGATGAACGAGCGCGCGATCGAGCCAACCGGTACCGGTCCGCCCGCTGCGCCCGCAACGCCTGGAGGTGGAGGACCGGGCGGCATACCGCCGCCTCCGCCCATCGGCGGCATCTGCGTGATCAAGTCCGGGTCGACCTTGCCGTGGAAACACCTGATCGAAGAGGTCGCATCGGAGGTCCCGGGCAATACGTAGTGATAGATGCCCTTGGGGAATTCAGGCGTCGGAGAGTTGATCCCGTTGCAGCGGTCGAGCTTCGACACCGGGACTTCGGCTCCCTTGGTGTTGCGGTTTCCGTAAATCGGGTAGCCGTCGAATGCGATCCCGATGATGTGTGAGGGACCTGAGCCGGTATCGACCTGAGAGGTCACGCAGTTCGGAAGCGCGTGGTAGTGATACTGGCCTCCGCCGCCACCCATCTGCGGAGTCGGATGGCCCGAGCAGTCGTCCACGAACGGAGCAGTCCCACCCCCGGGCGCGGCGATCGAGAAGTTGTTCTGCATCGCGACCGTCGTGCCGTCGCCTTCATAGGGGTTGAACAGCACCGCCCCCGAGATCATGAAACCGATCGAACCGAGTGGCGCCGAGGTGACCTTCTTGCGCCATACCGGCTTGTTGGGGATCGAGTAGTCGTAGTTCTGGGCCTGAGTCGGGTCAGCCACAGGCGAGGAATCCCCGGCGGTCGGAACGATCGTGCCGCCATTTCCCACGGCGTAGTAGGCCGAGCGCGAATGGTTGGGGATACCGCTCGCGCGGAACCGAATCGAACTCTTCCGGTAACTCACGGTGATCCGATCAGCCCAACCGGCCTTCTTGAACGCGGTAGTCGTGGTCTTGGAAGAACCACTCGACTGCGCCTTTGCCTGACTCGAATCTGGCTCACCCCCGCAGGCGGCGATCGAGACCGCCGCGACAAGCGCTCCGAGCATCGAGAGTCCTGCATGAAAACTCTTCCTCACCGACATCTCCTCGTTACGCAATTGGGGCATTGATCAATCAACACGCGCGAATGCGACAAGGTTACGCGCCTGGGTAAACGCTTCCTCGAAGAGCCTGTAGTCGAGGGCATAACCCTCACACCACCGCAACACGGGCGATCGTGCTGATCGACTGGTAGTAGAGGTCACGATCGAACCCCGGCGCCGGAAAGAGGAACGCCTGCGACGGCGAGGGCACCGCGGCGCGCGCCTTCTCCTCACCGGTATCGAGATCGAGCACCACCATTTGATCGGATCCGAGAAAGCCCGAGTTCCGCCTGACGAATGACGATTTGCCGAGCAGATCGATCGAAGGCCTGAGGGCGCGACGGACCGTCTTGCGCCGCAAGAAGCCAAGATCGCGGAAATCCTGCACCACCAACTCGCGCGTGTCAGGAAAGAGGATGAGATGACCTGCGTGCGCCAGTCCATCCCGCCGCCATTGCGGCAGCAACTCGTCGCCTTCCAACTTCCAGCCACCGACTACAGCGTTGCCGGCGTCGTAGGCGACGACGATCTCTTCCACAGGGTCATAGGCAGGTGGGTTCGACTCGGTGCCGTACGGCAGGCCCGAGATCTCGAGCGACCTGGTCGCACCGTCATCGAGCCGCGACCACCACAGCCGCACCGGATCGGCGCGGTCGCCCGAGCCGAGCATCGAGCGGTCGACATGGTTTTGGCCCTGATCCATCCAGAAGACGTGCTCAGGGGTGATCACCGGATCCCAACCGAACGACCTTTCCGGCTCGGGCCCGTAAGAGGGTCGCCACTCGTTATCGAGGCTGAGGGTTCCTGCGTCACGGTCGAAGATGATCCGGAAGACCTTGGTGGTCCCGATCGCGATCACCGTCTTTCCGTCGCCCGCGAGCCTTGCGATTGAAGGCTCTGGCAAGGGCAGCGATGGCGCAAGCGATTCGAGTGTCTCGGGATCGAGCACCTCGATAGTCGAGGGAGAGAGTCCGATAGGGGCATGGCAGTCCTTGGTGACCAACTCACCGGTATCGAGCAAGACGAAGGAGTTGTAGGGGCGATCCACCGGCAGCTCTCGACGAGCCTTCACCGCCAACCCGGGATCGAGTCGGTAGGCCCAGCGCCCGAGCACTGCATACAGGTCACCGTTTGCGTGCGCCGCGACACCCCCGGGCCAGTAGCGGCCACAGTCGAGATCACCAGTGGTCGCTGTGACCTCGAGCGTTTCAGGATCGAGCCGCTCCACCCAACCTTTTGCCGGACCCTGCTGAGGACCACCCCACGGCATCTCTCTGCGCAGCGCATAGAGCTCTCCCGGATCCCGTCGCACCAGCGCATCGGTTGCGAATGCATCGCGAACGGCAACCGTCTCCATCCGCTCTCCGGGTCTCAGCCCGAGGCCCGTGATCCCTTCGGCTGCGCACCACCTGCGGGGCCCGCCGTCCTCGCAGGTCCAGGGCTTCGGCCAGTAGGCGCCGGGTTGACTCACAAGGGTAAGGCTAGCTTTGACCGGTCCAGCAGGTCTCACCGGTGCAGGTCTTCAAGACCTGGGCCTTTGCCCTCAGGTCGGCGAGTACCGCCAGGATGGCGGGATCGCTCGAGCCGGCTAGGTTCTCCAACTCGTTGGGGTCGTTCAGAAGGTCGTAGAGCTCCTCCTCTTCGGAGCGACCCTTTTCGGCGTTCGCCTCCCACTTGACGTACTTCCAGCGATCGGTCCTCACACCGAAGTAGGGGGTGTCCCACTCGTACGGGAATCCCGGCAATATGAAAAGGTCACGAGTGGCCTCGATCGGAACGACCGTGCGAGGAGACACTCCTGTCTTGGCCACGGGTATCAAGGAGGTGCCATCCTGGGTGCGGCCAGGCGAGGGGTTGATCTTGGTCGCCTGCAGGACGGTCGAGGTCAAATCCGTGTTCGCGACAAGCGCATCGACGGTCTTGTTCTTGGGGATACCCGGCCCGCGGATGATCAGCGGAACCCTGATCGACTGCTCGTAGGGAACGAACTTGTCACCGGTGATTCGGTGCTCGCCCATCATCCAGCCGTTGTCAGAGGTGAAGATGATCAGGGTGTTGTTGAGCTTTCCGGTGGCCTTGAGCGTATTGATGATGCGCCCGATGCCGTCGTCGACTGCTTTGAGCGCTCCGTAGCGGCCCTTGTAGTAGTTGTCGAGCATGGTCAGGCTCGGATGACCGAAGGTGCCGTTTTCGGGAATGTCTCCGAGACGCGAGGTGAACTTGCTCTGGAAGAAGGCCGGCTTGTCGGAGATGTCCGCCTCGTCGAACGCCGGGTTGGTGCGCGGGGCGGTCTTGCCCTGAACCAACTTGTCGTAGCGGGTCGGGACCCTCGGGTTGATTCCGCGGTAGCCGACCTGCTCGGCCACATCCTCACGATGCGGAGCGGGCGGCGCGTACTGCAGGTAGAAGGGCTTCGAAGAGTTCTTGGACGAGCGGATGAAGCTGACGGCACGGTCGGAGATCTCATCAGGCAGGTACTTCTTCCGGCTGGTGGTCCCGTATGTGTTGCCGTGCGCCGCGTTGAATCCCTTCATCAGGAGGATCTGACCGACCAGCGTAGTCGGGTCAGTGAGATCGAGGCCGTTCGCGAACCGGGTCAGCTCCTGACGAGTGACCACGCCGGAGAACCTCATGATCTCGTCGGCCCACGGCTTCGAGCCGAGCTGGGTCGTCTTGTTGTTGTCGCGGATTCTGGTGTTGAGGTAGTCGTACGAGGTCTGATCGATCGTGCCGTGCCAGTCAGTCCAGCCGGGTGGCTTGGTCAGTACGCCATCGTCGCCGTAGCCATTCAGGTACTTGCCGACGTGGCTGGTCCGGTAGCCGGCGTTCTGCAGCCAGGCCGGAAGCATGTTGCGCTGCTCCTCGACGCTGAGCGAGTGGTACCCCTCTGGTGGGAAGTTTCCACCTACTCCGTGGTTGTGGGCCATCTGGCCGGTCATGAAGGTGGTGCGTGACGGGCAACAGAGCGGGAAGGTCACGAACGAGTTGGAAAATGTCGTGCCCTGGGCCTTCAGCAGCCGCCTGGTGTTGGGCATCGCAGCGAGTTCGTCGAAGCGCTGATCGTCGGTCATGAGCAAGACGACGTTCGGCTTCTTCTGTGCCGCCGGTGAGCGACCGGGGCCAAGCGCCAGTGCGGTTGCACAGGCAGCAAGCAGGATCGCTACCGCCGCAAAAAAGCGGCGTGATCCAACGGCAAAACTGATATGAGGAGTCTCTCCAGGCCCCGTCATCTTCATCTCAAATACTACTAACCCACGGGGGACACAGTTGTCGCGCTTTTTCTATTCAAGCCTCAGGCCGGAATCTTCATAGAGCGCAGCCAGGAGACCGTCGTATTGGCCTCTGGCGAGATCGCCAATCGGATCGCGGGTGTGAGCTACGAGGGTTCCGTACGGCAGCGAAAACGCCGCACGCATCGCAAGCAGGCGCCGTTGCTCCTCTGTATCGGCGTGCAGGATCCGGCCGGCAGCGTTGAGGCGCCGAATCCGGCGAACGCGGCGGGGACCAACTGCGATCAAGAGCAACAGAGTTGGCACCAGGAAGGTGGTCCAGCCGAGCAGACTCGCGAGGTGCTCGACCGCCTGCTCGCCTTCTCTTCCCAACTCGACAGCATTGCCACCGGTCGCGCTTCCCACCCCGCTGAACGCATCGGAGATGCCTCCTCCGACCACTGGTACACCGGATACGGCCTCGCCGGCCTTGTCGAATCCCGTCTGCACCGAGCCCCCGGCCACCTGGACGCCCCGGCCCAAACCGGCGACATCGTCGACCGCGTCGTTGACTGCCAGTCCCAACTTGGCAAAGCAGAAGATCAGCAGGATCACCAGCACATCCAGCAAAACAGCGGGGATCCTGCGACTCATTACCTCGGGGTAGATCCGCATCGCGGTCAGTATCCCTGCAGCTTCGGCCGAAACGCTCGAGTTCCCTAAACTTACGCGGAGTCAAAAGAGGCACCCGACCAGATCGGGTCGAGCCTCCGGAGACACTTCGACATGGAACCAGTCCAAGCGCCCGGCGCCCCAAAATCAGACACGCAGTCCACAGCGCCCACCACCGCCGTGAGTCTCTCTCGCGTTGGCGTGTGCGGAGTCGAAAAGGTGATCCGCGTCTCGCTGGATGGAGTCGAGTCCACCTACCACGCTGACTTCGAGTGCGTAGTCGATCTCAATCCCCAGCAGAAGGGCGTCCACATGTCGCGCTTCGAGGAGGTCGTCAACGAAGCGATCGACGATGTAGTGCTCAATAACGCTCTTCGCGCCGAGGAGTTGGCCGCCAAGGTCGCAGAGCAGGTCCGAGAGCGCCAAGACGGCCTACGCGCCGAGGTCAAGGTGACCGCTCGGTATCCCGAGACGGTCCCCGCGCCAGCGTCGGGTATAGACACCCAGGAGATCTACACGCTGTTCGGAACCGCTGTCGCCTCTGCCGCCGGCACCCGCACGATCACCGGAGTAGAAGCTCAGGGAATGACCGCATGCCCGTGCGCTCAAGGGATGGTCGAAGAGCGTGCCCGCGAGAGGCTCGCCGAGAGTGGCTTCGATGCGTCGCAGATCGACCAGATAGTCGAAGACGTACCGATGGCAACTCACAACCAGCGCGGCGTAGGCCAGCTGCACATCGGACTGCCCGAGGGCAGCGAGATGGAACTCGATGCACGCGAACTGCTGCGAATCGTCGAGAGCTCCATGTCGAGCGAGATCTACGAGTTGATGAAGCGCTCAGACGAGGTAACCGTGGTCGAGAAGGCTCACCGCAATCCGCGCTTCGTCGAAGACTGCGTTCGAGAGATGGTCCGCGCGCTGCTGGAAGCACACCCCGAACTACCCGACGACGCCTTCCTGATGACCCGCCAAGAGAACTTCGAGACGATCCACCGCCACAACGTGGTTGCTGAGCGCTACGGCACTATCGGTGAGATCCGCGCTGAGATCGCCGGCGGCGATCAGACCTCGCACCACCGCTCGATGACCGAGTGGCTGGCCGGCGAAACCGGCCAGCAGTAGAGCTGCCTCAGGCCTTCTTCTTTGACTTCGCCTTCGGAGCTTCTCGCTCTGCCAGCTTCCGCTGGATGCCGAAGAAGTACTCGAGCCCGCTGATCACGGTGAAGGCAAGTGCCAGGTATACGAGGATGTCGGCCCAGATCGGCGCGGGATCGTTGGCGATCAGGGCAATTACCGCGACGATCTGAAACACCGTCTTGATCTTGCCCAGCATGTTCGCCTGCATCACGATGCCTCTCTCGGCAGCGACCCCGCGCAAGACCGTTACCGCGAACTCGCGCGCGATGATCACGACCGCGATCCATGCGGCGAGGCGGTCGAGCGCGACAAGAGCAACCAGCGCAGCCACGATCAGGAGCTTGTCGGCGATCGGGTCCATCAACTTGCCGAAGTCCGAGACGCTGCCGCGCGAGCGGGCCAGATAGCCGTCGAGGCCGTCGGTCAATGCAGCAAGGGCAAAGACCACTGCGGCGATCGTGTCGCCGTGGGGCGTCTCCAGCAGCAGTGCCACGACGACCACCGGTACCAAAAGGATCCGCAGCACGGTGAGGGTGTTCGGGAGGTTGAGAGGAAACACGGTGAGCACAAGTATGCCGGTGGCGGCAGAAGCCGCCCATCACGACTCGGATCTCAGCGGTCAGCGAGAGAGATCGCTTCGGCGAAGATGGCATCGAGCATCGGTTCGGTCAACTTGCCGGTGAAGGTGTTCTGCTGGCTCGGGTGAAAGCAGCCGAGGAGCTCGTAATCGCCCACGGTGGCTCGGGCGCCATGGCCGAAACGCGGTTTGGGGCGAGGGATCTCCAAGGCCATTCCTCGCAGAGCCCTGAGCGCGCCATCCCAGGCAAATGAGCCGAGACAGACGATCACCTTCGCTCGACCGAGCAGAGCGAACTCGCGCTCCAGCCAGGGCAGACACTCATCGCGCTCTGCAGGGGTCGGTTTGTTGGCTGGCGGTGCGCAGCGGACCACCGCGGTGATCCAGCAATCACGGAGAGTCAGGCCATCGGATCTGTCTATGGCTTCGGGCTGGCTGGCGAGTCCGGCCCGGTCTAGAGCCGCGTACAACCAGTCGCCGGAGCGATCGCCGGTGAACATCCGGCCAGTGCGGTTGGAGCCGTTGGCACCGGGTGCGAGCCCCAGCAGGACTATCCGGGCTTCTGGGTCGCCGAATCCAGGCACAGGGCGCGCCCAGTACCGCTCACCGCGGTAGCGCTTGGGCGGATCGGCCGCCACCTGCTCTCGCCACTCGACCAGCCGCGGGCAACGCCGGCAGCGAGTGATCTCCTTCTCCAGTTTCGGGAGCGAGTCGGCCACGGGAGGCGAGGGTAGAGAAGGCGATGAGTAGGCGATTGGAGGCCCGCTTCGTATATATTCCCGCGCCGTGAAGCGAGTCCTGACACTGATCGTTTGTGCCTCCGCCCTGCCGGCGCTGATCGCCGGCTGCGGTTCGTCTGAAAGCGAGACCGCGTCGGCCGACCAGAGCCCTGATCAGCAGGCGAAAGAATTGCTCACGACCTTCTGGAATCAAGTCAAAGATGCCGACACCTCTGGGCTGGAGAGGACCCTCGATCCGAGCTGGCAACTCGCCCGGGCCGACGGTACCCACATGAGCAGGTCGGAGTACATCGATCAGGTCGGCAAAGGCGAAATCGACATCGACAACTTCAACTTCGACCAGATCGAGGCCACCCGCTCTGAGTCCTCGATAGTCGTCCGCTACATCACGACAGCCGACTACACCCTCGAGGGCAAGAAGTACAAGGGCACTCCCGCTCCCTACCTCGCAACCTTCATCTTCGAGGAAGAGGATTGGCAGATGACCTCGCAGGCGAACTTCAACGTTCCGATCGACTGATCGACGCGCGCGACTACAGCGTCAAGCGGCTAACTGACTAGAGCGCTGGCGAAGAAGAAGGCTCCACGAAACGACGGTTCCCGCTGCCCCGATCGCGATCAGCAGCCAGCCGAGCCACGCGGGACCTCCATCGAAGACGAGTGAGCAGATCCCGGTCGGGATCAGCCAGATCAAGAGATCCCGGGCAAGCGTCACTGGAGGTGGAACGAGATCGGGCCTGCTGCGCGCTCGAGCAACGGCGCGGCGATCGATCCACATGGTGAGATCCAGCGCGACGATCAAAGGAAGCGTCTGGAGAATCCAGCCGGTCCAGAGATTCGTCGGATCGCGCAGGACCCACTCGCCGAAGACGGTCACGACGCTGGCAAAGAGAAGCGCGTAACCCCAGATCGGGGTGGCGAAGCGATCGAGCCTGTGCAGCAGGGCGGGATCGGCTCCCTCGAACCGCGCGGCCGTGTACTCGGCCGTGAACGGTCTGCCAACAGCCAGCGATACGAATGCGATTACCGTGAGCGTGATGTTCGAAACAGCGTCAGCGTGGTTGGAAAACCAACCTTCCACCAGACGATCGCCGAAGAACGCCACCAGCACGATCACACCGAAGAGGACCGCATCTGAAACCTCGAAGACCTTTGGGTCCTCTCCGCGCAGCCAGGAGGCAGCGACCAACGCGAGACTCAAACCGAAAGCGAGCCAGGCGGTTGCCATGAAGCCCAGCGGAGTGAGCAGAAATGAGAACGCAAACCACGGAATCAGCGCGGTTACCGGATCGTCGAGGAATCTCAGCAGGCCATCGGGGTGCTCCAGTTCACGATCGGGATCGATCTCGTGCGCTCTGTGCGAAGAGATACCTTTGGGAGAGCCCGAGTCGCTCACACCGCTCAGGCTACCCGGAGCGTCGAAAGAAGCGGCTCAGCCTCTAGCCGACCACTACGCAGTCGCCGCCTTGGCCTTTGGCGTCGTACATCGCCTTGTCGGCTGACTCGAATACCTGCTCCCAGGTAACCGCAGACTCACCGATCAAAAGAGCTCCCACCGAGGCGTGAGCTTCGGCTTGGGCACCAACATCGAGGTCGAGATCGGCGATGGCATGGCGGACTCTCTCGGCAGCATGCTCGAGTTGCGGCTCCTGGCAGTGGGGGATCAGCGCACCGAACTCATCTCCCCCGATACGGGAAACCATGTCCTCGGGCCGAAGCGCTGACTTCGCCGCACTGGCTGCAGCAACCAGGACCTTGTCCCCGACTTGATGGCCGAAGGTGTCGTTGATCGGTTTGAAGCCGTCGAGATCGAAGAGGATCAGCCCGAATGGACGGGCATCGGAGCCACGTGAGGTGATCAAACGCTCGCCGAACTGCTCGAAAGCAGCACGGTTGGGAAGCCCTGTTAGATGGTCCACGAGTGAGCGAGCGACCAGCCGCTCCCGCGATGCGACCTGAGCGAGAGCCGTCGAAAGTGAACTCAATCGGTCGGTCACCTCGCGAAGCTGTACAAGCGGATTCAGCCCCTCGATGTCCATCTGCGAGGCGACACTCACCGTCAACAGCCCGAACTCCTCGTCTCCCGCCACGAGCGGCGAACACACGGTCGCATAGTTGCTCGCCACTACATGCGAGCAGGAGCCGAGCTCTAGGCCGGGGCGGCTGACCTGCACTCGGCCCTCGACCAGCGCGCGACAACGTCCGCGTTCGAACGATTCCGCCTCTCTGCCCATGACGTCATTCATCCGGCCGCCAGTGAACCTCAAGCGCATCTGATCGGGGTGGTCGAGGTCGGAAAGATAGAGAGCGCACTTGGCCGGCGGGAAGAGCTCGCGTATCGCCGAGTCGACTACGCCGAACGAACCCGAGAGGCTCGTCTGGTCGAGTACCTCCTGAGTGGTCTTGACCAGCAA
>JBEIRY010000041.1:0-15321 GCA_040375675.1 Thermoleophilales bacterium
GCGTGAACGGCGAGCGATGAGCATTCTCTTCGACCGTCTAGTCGCTATCTACCGCAACCCTCACCCCGACTACATCGGCTTCTTGCTCGGTGCCGACAGCTTCGAAGAGCTTCAGACGACAGCGCAGTATCTGCGCGCTATCCACGATGCCGATCAGTCGGCCGCCGATCGAGTGATGCGGCTGCGTCAGGAAATCGCGCATCGTCATTCAGAGATCGTCCAGACCAAGAAGCAGATCGAGGTGCAGATCTCATCGCTCGAGTCCCAGCAGGAAGCTTTCACGGCCGCAAGGCAGCGGGCAAAGATTGCGGTGGCCGAGCTCCTCGCCGCCCAGCATCAGGGAGCAGGTACGCTCGACTCCGCGCGGAGCAAGGTGAACGAGATCCGCTCCGAGATCAACGGAACCCCTCTCTACGGAGGCGGTCCGTACGCAATTCCAACCTACATCGTGATGTGCGAGTCCGGTGGCGATTACCACGCTCTCAACTCATCGAGCGGCGCTGGCGGGGCGTACCAGATCCTGCCATCGACCTGGCGGGCTTACGGTGGCAAAGGACTGCCTCACCAGGCTTCGAAGGCAGAGCAGGATCGCATCGCGGCGATGATCTGGCGCGACTCCGGGCCCGGAGCCTGGATGTGCGCTTGATTACGTCGATAAGCGCCCTCAGATGAACATCTGAAAGTCAACCGCTTTCCCGCACCTTGCGGAAAGTCGAAGAGGGTCGGGGCGCTGGGCGTCTGCCACGCTTGGCAAGATCGTTTCTGTGACCGCACCGGGCTCGATCCACCTGCACGTGCACAGCGAGTACTCGCTGCTCGACGGAGCTTGCAACATCGAGAGGATGGCTCAGCGCGCTGCGGATCTCGATATGCCAGCCCTCGGTCTGACCGACCACGGGGTCATGAGCGGCGCAGTCGAGCACTACAAAGCCTGCCGGAATGCCGGCATCAAACCAATCCTCGGTCTCGAGGCTTACTTCGTAGACGATCGCTCGGCAGCGCAGGCATCAGGTAAGTACGAGCGAAATCACCTCACGCTTCTTGCCACCAGCGATGCCGGATTCCGCAACCTGGTCCAGCTCACCTCATCTTCATATCTGGATGGATTCGCCGGAGGTAAGGCAAATGTGGACATGGAGCTACTCGACCGACACTCCGAGGGAGTGGTGGCACTTACCGGCTGCCTGCAGTCGAGATTCTGCCGGCGCCTCGTCGAAGACAGGCCAGACGATGCGCGAGTTCACCTCGACGAGTTGATGTCGGTCTTCGGTGATGACCAGGTCTACTTCGAGGTGCAGCGCAACGGAATACCTGATCAGGACAAGGCAAACCAGCAGATCGTGAAGATCGCCCGCGAGCGTAACCGCCCGTTGGTGGCAACCGCCGATGTCCACTATCTCCACCGAGAGGATTTCGACCACCATGCGGCACTGCTGTGCGTTCAGACCAAGTCGACTATCGACGCGCCGAGCCTGAGCTTCGACACCAACGAGTTCTTTCTCAAGAGTCAGGCCGAGATGGCTGAATCCTTCTCGGATATGCCGGAGGCTCTCGCCTCCACCCTCGAGATCGCCGAGCGCTGTGAGGTAGATATGGATCTAGGAGGGCTCCTACTTCCCCGTTATCCCACCGAGAACGGCGAAGAGCCGGGGGAAATGCTCCGCAGACTGGCAGAACAGGGCCTACGCAACCGCTACGGCGACCCGCCTCCGGCCGAGGCGGTAGAGAGGCTGGAGATGGAGCTCGGCGTGATAGCCGAGATGGGCTTCGAGAGCTACTTCCTGATCGTCTGGGATTTCGTAAGCCATGCCAAGAGCAACGGAATCGCCGTCGGACCAGGCAGGGGTTCGGCGGCTGGTTCGATCGTCTCCTACGTACTGGAGATAACCGATCTGGACCCGATCGAGAACGGGCTCCTCTTCGAGCGTTTCCTCAATCCCGGACGCAAATCCATGCCGGATATCGATATCGACTTCTCGGTTCGCGGGCGCGAGCAGGTGATCCGTTATGTCCAAGAGCGGTACGGCAAGGAGTGTGTTGCCCAGATCATTACCTTCGGCAAGATGGCGCCGCGCGCGGCAACCCGAGATGCGGCTCGCGTCCTCGGCTTTGATTACGGCACCGGCGACCGCCTTGCGAAGTTGATCCCCGAACCGATCCAGGGTCGCAACCCCAGTTTCGAGCAGTGTCTCGAAGACGGGTCTGATCTGCGCAAGGTCTACGACTCCGATCAGGACGCAAAGAAGATCGTCGATGTGGCAAAGGGCCTCGAGGGGATAGTCCGAAACAACTCGATCCATGCAGCGGCGGTGGTGATCGCGGATCGCCCGCTGCAGGAGATAGTTCCCCTTCAGCTTGCCGAAGACAAGACGATCACAACCGAAAACGGAGAGCGGGCTTACAAGACGGTCACGCAGTATGCGATGGGCCCGATCGAGGAGATCGGCTTGCTCAAGATGGACTTCCTCGGGCTGCGAAACCTCGATGTGATCGAAGACACGGTCAAGTTCGTCGAACGGTCTCGCGGTGAGCAGATCGAGATCAAGGAGATCCCGCTGGACGACGAGAAGACCTTCGAGATGCTGACCCGAGGTCAGTCGGTAGGGGTCTTCCAATTCGAGTCAGATGGAATGCGCGACGCGCTCCGCACGGTAAAGCCGACCGAGTTCAGGGATCTGGTCGCTTTGGTTGCTCTCTATCGCCCGGGTGCAATGGGCTTCATCGACGACTACGCAAAGGGCAAGCGCGACCCTTCGTCGGTCGAACACGACGATGAGCGCCTGCGGCCGATCACCGAGGGCACCTATGGCTGCGTGATCTACCAGGAGCAGTTGATGGAGATCGCCAAACAGATGGCAGGGTTCTCGCCTGCTGAGGCCGATGATCTTCGCAAGGCCGTAGGTAAGAAGAACCGCGAGCTGATGGCAACGATGAAGGACAAGTTCTTCGCCGGTCTGAGCGAGGGCGGAACCGCCAAACCGGTCCAGAACAGGCTTTGGAAGCTGATGGAGGCCGCGGCCGACTACTCCTTCAACCTGAGCCACGCCGCTTGTTACGCACTGATCTCGTACCGCACCGCCTGGCTCAAGGCCAATTACCCGGCCGAGTACATGGCGGCGCTGATCTCGTCGGTGATGTCGACCAAGGACAAGGTTCCCTTCTTCGTCAATCGGTGCGGTGAGATGGGCATCGAGGTTCTCCCTCCCGACGTCAACGAGTCGGATCACGGGTTCGTGGTTGCAGGCACCAGGATTCGCTTCGGTTTGAACGCGGTCAAGAATGTCGGGCATGCAGCCGTAGAGGCTGTAGTGGAGGCGCGTGAGAAGGACGGGCCGTTCACCTCTATCTGGAACTTCTGCGAGCGGGTCGACTCGCGACAGGTCAACAAGCGTGCAGTGGAGAGTTTGATCAAGTGCGGTGCGCTGGATTCGACGGGAGCGAGTCGGAAAGGGATGCTCGAGGTGTTTCCGACTGCCGTTGCGAGCGGACAGAAGGCTCAAGAAGATTCCCGCAGCGGTCAGGGCTCGATATTCGACCTCGATGATGGCGGCGGCAGCGAAGGCGGCCCTGGTCAGTCCACTGAGCCACCTATACCGATTGACGAGTTCGAACAGCGGGAGTTGCTCGCCCTCGAAAAGGACACTCTCGGAACGTATCTTTCGGCGCACCCTCTGGACGAGTTCCGTGACGCATTGCGTTCGCGGGTCGAGTGCGGCATTGCCGATCTTCGCTTGCGCCCCGACCAATCGACCGTGACCGTCGGCGGGTTGGTCGCAGAGGCGAAGAAGATACGTACCCGTCGCGGAGCGATGATGATGTTCGTGACCATCGACGACGTCGAGGGGCAGGTGGAGGCGTTGATAATGGGGAAGGTGATGGAGACCGCCGAGGCTGCTCTCGAGCGAGACAGCGTGGTGCTGGTCACAGGCAGGCTCGACCACCAGGAGGGTGGCCAGACCAAACTGATCGCACAAGAGGTCAGCGCGTTCGACCCTTCAGATGAGGAGATTGCCCGCGCGAGGAGAGCAGCTGGCAACGAGCCGGTAATTGTCAGGGTGGATGCGGCGGGACTCGATCGCCAGGTGGTACCTGAACTGAAGAGCCTGTTCGAGAGCTTTCCTGGCGGCTCCGAGGTGGTGCTCGAGATGGTTACGCGCGAAGGGCCAAAACGCCTTCGCTTTGGCGACAGCTACCGGGTCAAGGACTCAGAGGCCCTGCACGCAGAACTCGAGGCACTGCTTGGGTCGGCAGTGGTCAAGGCGGCCTGACGAACGAGGGGAGCAGAGCCTGCTCGCTCCCTAGACTTACTCAAATGCCTACCCCGAAGCACCTGAAACGAAAGCAGCATGCAGGCGAGTGCCGCGAGTGCAACTCCTTCTGCGACAAGCTGGTGGACCCCGCCGGCTGTATCGCGATGGGCTGCAAGTACCTCTACTCCTACTCCGACGAATCCAGCGGCACTGCCTACATGGGCTGCCTACAGAGGGTCTTCGGCGCCGAGATAGATCTTGCTCTGTTCGAGGAGGCGGAGGCAGGCAAAGGCTTTGGCGGAATCAAGATGCAGGGTGCGCCGCTTCCCCACTGCCAGTTTTCCGTCGAGCGTTCCTACGAGAGCGATGGCCCCGGCTACGAGTGCGTCAACAAGCGATTCTTCGACTGCTCAGAGACTGGTCCTGACGGGATTCGCGTCTTCGATCTGCGAAACGCTCTGGACTGAACTGCTACTTGCCGGACTTCTTCGTCTTGCGCGAACGGAGCCCTTCGCGCCAGAGCCTTCTCGCCAACGCAACCTCTGCCTTGTCTGAGCCCTGACCATCGGGGCCAGGGGTCTCCAGCACCGCTGGGGTTCCCTGCAGGCGCGGTTCAGAGAGGAAGGCGCGGAACCCGCCCTTGCCGATCTCTCCTTCACCGATGTTTGCGTGCCGGTCCCGGTTAGAGCCTCGTGCATCTCGAGAGTCGTTGACATGGAGGTAGGAGAGACGGTCTACGCCGACATCGGCAGCCATTTCGTCAACTAGCTTCTTCACCCCCGCTTTGCTTCGAACGTCGTAGCCGGATGCATGCAGGTGGCAGGTATCGATACAGAGACCGAGGCGATCGCCCCTGCCGGCAAGATAGATCAGGTCTCCAATCTCGGCAAAGTCCCGTCCAAGAAGCGCTTCGTTGCCAGCAGTGTTCTCGAGTAGTGCCGGGCAGCTCTCCGAGTCAGACAGCGCATCGGCAATCATCTGAGCCGAGCGCTTCTTGGCGGGCTCTCGTTCGCCACCTTTGAGAGCCCCGGGGTGAATAACCACTCCCGCAGCCCCGATAGCGTCACCCACCCGCATAGCGTGAGTAAGCGAGGCGAGCGATTTACGTCTCAGTGTGCGGTCCGAGCCAGCTGGGTTGATCAGGTAGATCATGTGAATCACCACCGACTGGATCTTCGATTCCTCCATCGCCTCACGAAACGCCGCGAAGTCCTCATCGGTGTAGGCGGTCGGCTTCCAGGCCCTCGGGCTCTGGTTGAAGATCTGGATTGCCTCGCATCCGCGCTCGGTGCCGCGGCTCACAGCGTTAAGTAGACCGCCAGCTGTGGAAACATGGGCACCGATCAGCACTGTGACCTCCATGCGCTTCCGATTCGCGCCTTCACCGACCGGTGTCCTTCACATTGGGGGAGCACGCACGGCACTCTACAACTGGCTTGCCGCGCGCGGCGAGAAGGGTGTGCTCGTGCTGCGATTGGAAGACACCGACCCGGAGCGAAGTACCGACGAGAACATCGCTTCGATACTCGAGGCTCTCGAGTGGCTCGAGTTGGACTGGGACGAAGGTCCCCTGCGCCAGACCGACCAAGAGGCTCGGCATCGCGAGTGCGTTCAGCAGTTGCTCGATTCGGACCGCGCTTACAGAGACCCGGCAAGCGCAGAAGAGGTTGCGGCGTGGAAGAAGGAGAACGGCAATCGTGGATACAGGGGAGAGGGGTCCGACGATCTCACCGCTGCGGTCAGGCTCCGTGTGCCCGATGAGGGGGAGACGGTGGTCCGCGATGAGATCCACGGCGACGTGACCTTTCCCAATTCCGCGATTGACGATTTCGTGATTGCTCGCTCAGACGGCTCTCCGCTCTACAACCTTGCGGTCGCAATCGATGATCTCGATATGGAGATCACCGACGTGGTGCGTGGTGACGACCATCTCTCGAATACGCCAAAGCAGGTACTGGTGATCGAGGCGCTCGAGGCCGCGCCTCCGCGTTATGCGCACCTTCCCTTGCTCCACGGACCCGACGGCAAGAAGCTCTCCAAGCGCCACGGCGCAGACAGTGTCCAGGCACTGCGCGATGCCGGGTACCTGCCGGAGGCGGTGCGCAACTACATGGCGCTCCTCGGCTGGGGGACTGATGACGATGAAACGCTGCTCAGCACCGATGAGCTGGTGGCCAGGTTTCGGGTGGACCGAGTCGGGAAAGCGGCAGCAATCTTCGACGAACAGAAGCTGCGCTGGATGAATGGTCGATATATGAGAGATCTCGACATAGAGGGGTACACGGCAAGGGTTGCGACGTTTCTCGACAGAGAGCCCGACGAAGAGCTCCGGGCGGCGTGCGCGATGGCACAAGAGAAGGCCCAGACGCTCGCTGAGGTCTGGCCGTTGGTCGGCTACCTGTTCGAGGAGCCCACGGTCGACGAGAAGGCGTGGAAGAAGGTGATGAAGCCGGGATCGGCAGAGCTACTGGAGGCCTCCAGGTCGGCACTCGAAGAATTGGACACCTTCGAAGTACCCGAGGTCGAAGAAGCTCTCGAGGGTGTAGTCGAGGCCGCAGCTGCAAAGCCGGGCGCGGTCTACCAGCCGATCCGGGTCGCGCTCACCGGGGGTAGCGTCTCGCCTGTCCTCTTCGAAACGGTCTCTGCGCTTGGTCGCGAGCGCAGTCTTGGGCGTCTGTCTAGAGCAATCGAGCGGCGTCGAGCGGAAGAGCAGCCGGAAGGATGATTTCGATCACCTCGAAGTCGCGTTACGCGGTGGTGGCGCTTGCGGAGCTCGCTCGTCATCCGGACGCGCCGGTCTCAGCTGGAGCAATTGCCGAAAGGCGGGAGATGCCGCTCCAGTTCCTCGAGCAGCTCCTTTCATCTTTGCGCCGCGCAGGGCTGGTCACGAGTCATCGTGGAGCCAAGGGCGGGTATACGCTCGTTCGCCCGGCGGGGGAGATCACGGTTCTCGAGGTCGTGCAGGCTCTCGATGGCGTGGTTGGTGAGGAGGCGAAAGAGGCTGGCGGTATCTGGGCAGAGGGTGTTGCGGCCCTCAGGGCCTGTTTCGGCGAGGCCACCATCCAGGAGATCGCCGATCGCGAGCTGCCGGCAGATGGGCCGAGTTCGTACCAGATCTGACCCCGCAAGCCGTCGGGTCGGGCGTGGCTGTGCGAGTTTCCCCTAGGCGTCGGGTAGCGTAATCCCGGTATGGCCGAGACCCGAAAGAGACTCGACGCACTTCGCACCGCATCAGAGACCGCCGCGACCGTTGGGGAGACACCGATGGTCGAGATGAGGAACCTCAGACCAGAAGGCGGAGCGGAGATAGTCACCAAGCTCGAGTTCTTCAACCCCGGTGGGTCGATCAAAGACCGGATCGGGGTTGCCATGCTCGACGCGGCAGAGCGCGACGGGCTGATACCCGAGACAGGCGCAACGATCGTAGAGCCGACCAGCGGAAATACCGGTGTGGCGCTGGCCGTGGTCTGTGCCGCACGCGGGCACAGGCTGATCCTCACCCTTCCGGAAGGAATGGGCAGGGAGCGGCAGGCTCTGCTGCGAACTCTCGGCGCAGAGGTGCACGAGACGCCTTCGCTTGGAGGAATGGATGAAGCGGTCTCGCTCGCCAGGGAGATCGAGTCATCGGAGAAGGCATACATGCCTCAGCAGTTCTCCAATCCAGCCAATCCCGAAATACATCGCAGGACCACCGCCGAGGAGATCTGGCGTGATCTCGATGGGGAGGTTGATGTGTTCGTTACCGGAGTGGGAACCGGGGGCACCATTACCGGCGTGGGGCAGGTGTTGAAAGAGCGCAACCCCGAGGTCACGATCGTCGCGGTAGAGCCAGCCGGATCCCAGGTGCTCTCGGGGGGCGATCCGGGCCCACATCGAATTCAGGGCATCGGCGCCGGGTTCATCCCTGAGAACCTCGACCGCTCGGTGATAGACGAGGTAATCGCCGTAAGCGATGACGATGCAATCTCCGCGGCCCGTGAGTCGGCCCGTCGCGAGGGTCTGCTGATCGGTATCTCCGCCGGAGCTTCTCTGCATGCTGCGAAAGAGATCGCTGCCCGCAAGGAATTTGCTGGCCAGCGCGTGGTCACGATCGCCTGCGATACGGGAGAGCGCTACATGTCACTTCCGTTCTTCCCTCCCGAGGAGTGATGTAGCAGTGTTCGGCCTGCCAAGCCTGCGGCAAATAGTCGGAGAGATCGGCTCCGACTTGGCCGCAGCGCGCGACCGCGACCCCGCAGCCAGAGGTGTCGGGTCGTTGGAGATTCTTTTCGAGTGGCCCGGAGTACAGGCGGTGCTTGCCTATCGCCTGGCGCATGCTCTCTGGCAGGAGGGCGTACCGGTTGCCCCGCGGGTTCTCGCATATCTCTCTCGTGCCACCACCGGCATCGAAATTCACCCGGCAGCTGTAATCGGTAGCGACTTCTTCATCGATCACGGCGCAGGGGTGGTCATAGGGGAGACGGCTGAGGTCGGCGACCGGGTCACGATCTACCAAGGTGTCACCCTCGGTGGTACTGGATTCGCCAGAGGTAAACGGCATCCGACGGTTGGAGATGACGTGACTATCGGGTCGGGCGCGAAGCTGCTCGGACCGGTGGAGATCGGATCCGCCTCGAAGGTGGGGGCAAACACGGTTGTGGTCGAGGATGTGCCTTCCCAGACGACGGTGGTTGGAAACCCCGGACGACCGGTCAAGGTCGAGGGTAAGAGTCCTGAGCACGGACCGGACGTGGACTGGATCCACCTGCCCGACCCGGTGGCAGATGCGATCAGGGAGATCGGAGATCGTGTCGCTGCCTTGGAAGATCGGGTCAGCCGCCTTACCGGCGAGAGAATCGAGCGGTCGAAGGTAAGTGAGATCCGTCCGCGCACGGGTCCGAGCTCGGCGGGGGGCTAGGCAGGGCCGATTTGGCTCGGCAACCGAACCCACGGTTATTCTCGCTGCGTGAGTGGAACCGGTACAGAGACCTCAGCCCCTGACGCAGACGCCCTGCTGGAGGGCCTGAACGCCCCCCAACAGGAAGCGGTTTCCTACGGCGAAGGTCCTTTGTTGGTTCTCGCAGGCGCGGGTTCGGGCAAGACACGAGCTCTCACTCACCGGATCGCCTGGTTGCTCGCCACTGGCAGGGCGCGTCCAGACGAGATACTCGCCATCACCTTCACCAACAAGGCTGCGCAGGAGATGCGTGACCGAGTGGGAGCGATGGTCGGGCAGGTGGAGCGCCGGATGTGGGTAATGACCTTTCATGCGGCTTGTGCGAGGTTGCTGAGGGCCGAGGCCGAGAAGCTTGGCTTCAAGCCGACCTACACGATCTATGACGAGTCCGACGCGCGCAGAATGGTCAAGCGGGTGCTCGACGCGCTCGAGGTGGATACGAAGCGTTACCCACCGCGCGCGATCAAGGCGCGGATCTCCGATGCGAAGAACAACCTGGTCGGCCCCTCCAAGTACGCGGCGGAGGCTGACTCACCGTTCGAGGAATTGGTCGCCCAAGCCTATGCTCAATATCGCGATCGTATGCTCGAGGCCAACGCGATGGACTTCGACGACCTGCTGGTCAACGCTGTTGCGATTCTCGAGCGGGACCCTGAGGTGCTGCGTCGTTACCGCGAGAGGTTCAAGTGGATACTGGTAGACGAGTATCAGGATACGAACCGCGCTCAGTACCGATTGCTTCAGCTCCTGGCTTCCGACAGCGGCAACATCACCGTTGTAGGCGACGACTCTCAGGCCATCTACGGTTTTCGCGGCTCGGATGTACGCAACATCCTCGAGTTCGAACGCGATTTTCCTGGCGCTGCAGTGGTCAAGCTCGAACAGAACTATCGCTCTACCCAGAACATTCTCGGGGCTGCCAACGCGGTGATCGCAAACAACCCGGAGAATCTCGAGAAGGTGCTGTGGAGTGAGGCCCCCGACGGCGATCCGATCAAGGTGGTGACCCTGGATGATGAGCACGCTGAGGCGCGCTATGTGGCAGGTCAGATCGAGACCTTGGTCGAGGCAGGTACTCCACGAGAGGAGATCGCGGTCTTCTATCGCGTCAATGCGCAGAGTCGAGTGCTCGAGGATGTGCTCGTTCGCTACGAGATGCCCTACCAAGTGGTCGGAGGCACGAAGTTCTATGAACGGGCCGAGATCAAGGATGCGATCGGCTACTTGACCCTGATCAACAACCCCTCAGATCAGATGGCCTTCAGCCGCGTGGTCAACTCTCCCAAGCGCGGAATCGGTCAGACCTCGCAGTCGCGTTTGTTGGCCTACGCAAATACGAGCGGGCGCAGCATCTGGGAGGTAGCCTGCGACGCGCCAGAGGTACCCGGTCTCGGTGCGGCAGCGGTTCGCTCTTTGGGCAGGTTCACGGAGATGATGGAAGAGCTTCGCGAGGGTTTCGAGGGGCGTCCTGTCGCCGACTTGCTGGAGGAGATCCTCGCTCGCACCGACTACCTCGAGACTCTCAGGGCTGAGCGAACGGTCGAGGCCGAGGGCAGGGTGGAAAACCTCGAGGAACTGGTCGGCGTTGCCCGTGAGTTCGATGCCAACAACAAGGCCGAGGGCGCGACTGAGAACCTCCCGCTCGAGGAGTTCCTCCAGGCCGTTTCTCTCTACACGGACCAAGACGGACTGACTGACGATGAGGGGAAGGTAACCCTGATGACCCTGCACAACGCCAAGGGTCTCGAGTACGAAGCGGCTTTCGTGATCGGTTGCGAGGAAGGCACATTCCCACACAGCAGAGCACTCGAGGAGGGCTCGGAAGGAGAGGAGAGACGCCTCTGTTACGTCGGGATCACCAGGGCGCGCCGTAGCCTCTGGTTGACCAATGCACGTGCTCGCCGCATGTACGGTGGCCGGGCGGAGCCGACCATTCCATCTCGATTCTTCGACGAGCTGCCAGAGGGTCTGATCGAAGCCGAAGGAGATCGCTCACGATCCGGGCGCGCTGATTCTGGTTCGTTCGGAGGCTGGTCCTCGGAGCCCCAGTCGCGACCGCAACCACTGACCGATGTTCCGAGCTTCTCGGTTGGAGACGATGTCATCCACGAGAGCTTCGGCGAAGGGGTGATAACCGGTGTCGAGCCAGGCGGAGTGGTGACGGTGAGGTTTTCGGGCGAGGGCGCGGAGCGAAAGCTGATGGCCGACTACGCGCCGTTGAGCCTTGCGAGGGCCAGCTGATGGCGGCAACGGTAATCGATGGCAAGGCGGTTGCGGCGCGGGTCAGGGCAGAGGTTGCCGAGGAGGCTGTGTCGCTCGAGGCAAGCCTTGGCAGGAAGCCAGGTCTCGCCACCGTTTTGGTGGGAGATGACCCCGCATCTTCCATCTATGTGGCTCGCAAGCACGAAGCGTGTGAGGAGGTTGGTATCGCTTCCTTCCACCACGAGCCGGGAGGCGACATCTCTCAAGCGGATCTGGCCGCACTGATCGAACAGCTCAACTCAGCCTCAGAGGTAGACGGGATCTTGCTCCAGCTCCCGCTTCCGGATCATCTCGAAGCCGAGCCGCTGATCGCCTCCATCTCGCCCGCCAAGGATGTAGACGGTTTGACTCCGTACAGCGCCGGCCTGTTGGCTACCGGCACCCCGGGATTAGTGCCTTGTACTCCGCGCGGTGTCATGGAATTGCTTCGAAGCGAGGGCGTAGACCCGGCCGGCAAGAGGGCGGTGGTGGTGGGGAGGTCTACCCTCGTCGGTCGTCCGGTGGCTGCGCTGTTGCTGGCAGCGGATGCCACAGTCACCATGGCTCACAGCAGGACACCGGATCTGCCTGCGGTCTGCCGTGAGGCCGAGATCCTGATCGCTGCGGCCGGGCGGCCGGGCTTGATAGGCGCCGAGATGGTCGCTCCTGGTGCGACGGTGATAGATGTCGGCACCAACCGGACCGACGACGGGCTGGTAGGGGATGTCGATTTCGAGGCGGTAGCGGAGGTAGCGGGTCTGATCACTCCGGTGCCGGGCGGAGTGGGCCCGATGACTATCGCAATGCTTCTGGCGAACACCGTCGAAGCGGCATCCACGCCTGAGCAAGCATGATTTCTTGCCTGCTCAAGCCGAATACGGTCGCCGACCGAAACCGTCGTTAGGATTGAAAACGTCGTCTCTGCGCCCCGAGCGGGCGCGAGGAAAGGAACAGGCACAAGGAAGATGGATCTCAGTCGCTTCACCACTGGACAACGCATCGCCGGAGCAGGCGGGCTTTTGCTCTTCATTTCACTTTTCCTTCCTTGGTACGCCCTTTCCGGAGCCAACTACGGTGCTGATTTCGGCAATCAGAGTGGCCTCGCTTGGGAGAGCACTCTCGACCTCTACCTGCTGATAACCGTAGGAATAGCTTTTGCCTGCACCTTCGGTGTTGGCCGCGGAGTTCTGATTCCCGGCGTCTCGACCGGTGGCGCGGCTGCGCTGCTTGGCGGGATCGGGTTCTTCCTCTTGCTCTGGCGACTCGTTTTCGACTTTCCCGCAGGTGGCGGCCGCATGGTCGGCATCTTCTTCGCCTTGATCGCAACCGCAGTGGTCCTCGTCGGCGGCCTGCGCTGTAACGCCGAGGACCAGGCCCGCGGCTGGGACGACACCTACTGAATCACCGCTTGAAACTTGGCGCCGACCATCGGGAAGTAGCGTGAGCGTCTCCGCGGCAAGAACCTTCGGCGTAGCCCTCTCTGTGCTGGGACTCGCACTTCTGCTGGTTTCGTTTCTACTCGAATGGTTCGAGTTCTCAGATCAGGCGGCGAACCTGTGGCAGTCCTTTGACGTGGTCGATATTTTCGTGGCGGCCTCGATGCTTGCCGCGATTTCTGCCGGTCCGGCTGCGGTGTTCGCAGAGCGCCAGGGGCTGGCGGTGACAGTCGCCACTGTTTCCGCGAATCTGGCAGTTCCTGCCACCGCACTTCTGTGCTGGCGGGTGATCGATCTACCCGGCGAGGATGTGAGCAGAGCGATCGGAATCTGGATCGGTCTGGGCCTCGAGGCAGGAATCCTCGTCACCTCCTTTGCTGCGATGGGTGGGGGCGCGCCGCCACGCCTATCATCTGCGCGGTGATCGACCGCGAACAGGTAAAGCACGTCGCAAGGCTTGCGCGACTCAGCCTCAGCGAGGAGGAAGAGTCGCGGATGACCGAGCAGCTCTCGGGCATCCTCGAGCACGTCGAGAAAATCGCCGGACTCGACCTAGACGGCGTCGAACCGACTACCCATGTGGTGGAGCTGACCAACAGGTTTCGTGAGGACGTCCCGGTCGAGGCGCCCCCGCGAGAGACCTTGTTGGACGCAGCACCCGAGACCGGTGACGGCAATGAGGGCTTCGAGGTTCCCTCGCCCCAGGCCTGATGTCGAGCGCGGAGGAGATACGCCGCCTTTCGGTCACCGAGTTGGTGTCCGCAGTCGGGAGTGGTGAATTCAGCGCCTCGGAATCGATCGATGCATGGGCCAGCGCAATGGAGCTCGATGAACTGAATGCGTTTCTGTGGCAGGGCGTCGAGGGGGGCAGCGAAGATGGCGCAGGTCCGCTGTCCGGCCTCCCCGTGGCGATCAAGGACATCTTTTGCACGACGGGTATCCCGACGACTGCGGGATCGAAGATCCTCGGCGGCTACACACCCCCCTACACGGCTACCGCGGTGGAGAGGCTTTCAGCGGCGGGCGCGGGCCTGCTCGGCAAGACCAACATGGACGAGTTCGCGATGGGGTCTTCGAACGAGAACTCCGCCTATGGCAATGTGCTGAACCCCTGGGACAGAACGCGTGTACCGGGAGGTTCTTCGGGAGGCTCGGCGGCCGCTGTCGCCGGTGGTCTTGCGCCCTGTGCCCTTGGCACAGACACCGGAGGATCCATCCGTCAGCCGGCCGCGCTCTGCGGGATCGTCGGCCTCAAGCCAACCTACGGTTCGATCTCCCGCTACGGAATGATCGCGTTTGCTTCTTCGCTCGACCAGTGCGGTCCGCTGACCCGGACGGTCGCCGATGCAGCCCTGTTGCTCGAGGCGATGCAGGGCGCTGATCCGCGGGATTCGACCTCGGTTGGTCTCGAGGCTCAGTTGACCCTTCCCTCCCGGACGGATCTCACGGGCCTTCGATTCGGGGTCCCGGCCGAGCTGGTCGGAGACGACGTTGGGATCGAACCAGGTGTCCGCCAGGTCTTCGATCAGACCTTGGCCCGTATAGAGGAGATGGGCGGCGAGGTCTCGGAGATCACGCTGCCCCACGCTGCGCACGGCATCTCTGCCTACTACGTGCTTGCTCCTGCGGAGGCATCCTCGAACCTCGCACGCTACGACGGCGTGAGGTTCGGATTGCGGGTCGAGGCAGACGATCTCGTTTCGATGTACGAGCGCACGCGGTCAGAGGGCTTCGGCTCAGAGGTGAAGCGGCGGATCATGCTCGGCACCTATGCCCTCTCGTCGGGTTACTACGACGCTTACTACGGCCAGGCGCAGAAGGTCCGCACACGCATCGCTGAGGACTTCGCGACAGCTTTTGGTCAGGTCGATTTCGTGGTCACGCCGACGTCGCCAACGGTTGCATTCCCCCTCGGGGCCCGGACCGAGGATCCACTTTCCATGTACCTCTCGGATTTCTGCACGGTCCCGATGTCTCTCGCTGGCATTCCTGCGATCTCGATCCCCGCGGGGCTGGCGGCCCCGGACGATGGAGGCCCCGATCTCCCAGTCGGCTTCCAGATAGCCGCTCCGGCTTTCGGTGAGCAGCCGCTTCTCGAAGCGGCACATGCGCTGGAATCAGCCATCGGGTTCGAGCGTCTGGATCAGAGAGAAGGGGGGACAGCGTGAGCGCTCTGGAGCCCGTGATCGGTTTGGAGATCCACGTTCAGCTCGCAACCGAGACCAAGATGTTCTGCGGTTGCACGCTCTCCTTCGGGGACGAGCCGAACAGCCACATATGCCCGGTCTGTCTCGGACACCCGGGTGTTCTGCCAAACGTGAACGAGCAGGCGATCATCCACGCCCTGATGATTGGGCAGGCGCTCGGATGCGAGATAGCCGGGAGCTCGACATTCCACAGAAAGAACTACTTCTACCCCGATCTGCCCAAGGGCTACCAGATCTCCCAGTACGACCAC
>JBEIRY010000089.1:0-4036 GCA_040375675.1 Thermoleophilales bacterium
ATCCACATACATGCCCGGGTATTGGTTGTTGTTCAAGCTCTTGCCGTTGCCTTCGAGCGCATTCAGGCAGGCCTCGTTGGTCGGATCGCAGGTCATCGAGGTGTTCGCGGCCTGGGTGAACCCTCCATTCGTGTTGATCGAATAGGCGACACTGAACGGAACATTCGCCGATGCGCTCGCGCTTGCGCCGAGAACGGCGACGGCCGCAAGCAACGGCGCGAGAAGGAGTCTTTTCAGGGGTATGAGTTTCATGAACGGTTCCGGTGTCTCCCTGACACCTTGTGAAGCGTAGAACACGAACACGACCATTAAGTCGCGCAAGAGTTCAAGCGAACGGCTTGCCCTTTGCCTCCATCGTGATCTGGAAGGTCTGCTCGCAGTCGTATCGGGGCTGCCAGTCCGTGTCGCGCTTCAGCTTGTCTGTCGAGACCACCCAGGGGTGGCGCAGGAACTCGAGGTTGCCGGGTGGCGCATCGGCACTCGAAAGCTTCAGCCGCCAGGTCAAGCCCGCGATCTTGCGCATCCGCTTCATCGTGATCTCCCTGGTCTTCAAGCCGATCAACTCAGCAGATCGGCGCCAGGTCAAGAGCCCATCACCGGCGAGGTTGTAGGGACCGCTCGCCTTGGCATCGAGCAAAGCGATCAGCGCCGAGACGACATCGTCTTCGTGCACCAGCTGGAACTCCTCGTCTGCTCCGTCGAGGATCGGCATGAACGGTGCCTTGGTCCAGCCGCGAGCGATGTAGTTGTCCACGTTCGGGCCCATGACGATGCACGGCCGTACGATCGCGATCCGGCGATCCGGGTGATTTGCGGCCCAGAGCTGACAGACGCGATCCGCCTCGGCTTTGTCGCGCGCGTAGGAGAAGTCGGGCGCTCCCCGCACAGGCCACTCCTCTGTGATCGGCTTGGGGTTGTCGGCAAACGCACCGTAGGCAGAGGCCGAGGAAGTCACCAGCACCTGTTGCGTGCCCGCCTCGGAGGCCGCTCTCAAGACAGCCTCAGTGCCGTTCACATCCACGTCGTACATCCGGGCTTCGTCGTGGATCGGGTCGAGGATGAAGGCAAGGTGGATCAGACAATCGACCTGATGGCGCTCGAGCAGGGCCTTGATCCCGGAACCGTCGCGGACATCGGCGCGGGCGTACTCCACCTTGGGGTTGGTCTGCTTAGGAGCGACGAGATCGCAGATCACGATCTTTTCGACCTCTCGGCGATCCGACAGCGTCTCCACCAGCCTGCTGCCGATATAGCCAGAGCCGCCTGTGATCAGGTAACGCACAGGACAATCCTAGGCGAGGCGGAGGAATCTCGCAGGAGGAGAAGGCGCCTGCCGGAGTCGAACCGGCGTAAACGGCTTTGCAGGCCGCTGCGTAACCACTCCGCCAAGGCGCCGGATTGGTGCCCGCATAAGGCTACCTGCGCGATGCTCACTTGCGTGGGCCGACACCGCTCAAGTAGAACGGATGCCGCGCTCGATCATGCCGCCGTACTCTCGAGCAAGCCAGGCAGTGTCATCGAACTCCCCGTTGGCAACCTGAAGCATCCCGCGACGACCGGTGATCGAGATCACGGTGGCTGCGAGATAGCACCTCGCGTCGGAATCATCGCCCCTTCCGAAGAATGAATTCAGGTGGTAGGTGACGCCGCCACCTCGCATCTCGAAAGCGTGCTCATGAAAATCGACTGCCTCGGGGGGAGCGCCTCGAAAATCTGAGTAGAGAAAACGGCAGATCCTTGGATTCTCTGCGGCGAACGCGAAGATGCTCTCGAACAGAGGCGTGACCAGGCCTTCGCGCAGCGGCTCGTAGGCACCCAGCGCGCCGGCATCAACCAAGCCAAAAGCCTCCTGGCGATGAACTTCTTCCACCACAGCAGCAGAGATCTCGTCTTTCGACTCGAAGACTCCATACAGAACCGGCTTTGAAACTCCTATCGCCGCAGCGATCGAATCAATCCTCGCCCCGGTGAAGCCCTTGTCGAGATATTCCTCGACGGCGGCGCCGAGTATCTGGGCTCTCCGCTCCGCGATGGGCATGCGAGGCGCGTAAACGCGCTTGCCAGCATTGGCTGAGGGCGTAGGGGTCACTAGGGAACCAAGCCTACCGGCAGTAAATCGAACGCGAACCTACCCGGATTAGGCTCGGCGCGAACTGAGCAAGCCGCTCAGCGGACTGCCCCATCTATCTCGGGCTCAGAGATGGCGCCGGCCTCGAGCCCCCATCGCTCGAGGATCGCCGAATAAGTCCCGTCGGCAATCAGCTTGGCGAGAGCTGCCCTGATCGGCCGCGCGAGACCACTCTCTTTCGCCACGGCCATCCCATAAGGCTCTTCAGCGAAAGGCTTTCCCCACTCCCGTAGCTTGCCACCGGAGTTCCGCACCGCCCACGAGGCGATCGGCGTATCGGAGGCGGTGACATCCGCGTCGCCATTGATCAACTCCCGGTCGATCCCGTCTTGATTGGACGGATACCTGATCCGAAGCGCACGCCCCTTGGGGCACTTGCTCGCCTGGTCGGCGAACAACTCGTCGTAGATGGTGCCTCGAACCACAGAGGCCGTCTTGCCGCATGCCTCGGAAATACTCTCCACTGGTGAGCCCTTGGTGGGGCCATAAAACCGCGAACCTGCCATGAAGTAGGTGACGAAGTCGACCTCAGCCTCTCTCTCCTTGTTGTCGGTGATCGAGGAGACAGCGAGATCGTAGGTTCCAGCCTTGACCCCGGAAAGCAACTGCTCGAAGGGAACATCCTCGAAGACGATCTTCAGCCCCATAGTCGAGGCCATCGCCCGAGACAGATCGATATCAGCGCCGGTAAGCCTCTCGTCACCCGCGGCTGTGGTCCCGTCGATGAACTCCATCGGCGGGAGTCCAAAGGTGCTGGCGGCAGTTAGATCCTCCCCCTTGTACTTCGCAGGAACCAAGTCCGCAACCGATTGATCGGTCTGGACTCCCGGGTAGGCCGATACGGCAATGGAGTTATCGGCGCTATCGGAGCTCCCGCATGCTGAGAGAGCGAATGCCATTGCCAGCGCGACGAGCAAGGCGCTCGAGATCTTGATGGCGCTTGAATTGCTTTCAAACAATTTCATGGGCGAAACCCTAGCGAACCCATTGGATACATCGCAGGCCGATGAACAGGAAAAGCGGCTGATGGGATTCGAACCCACGACCTTCTGCATGGCAAGCAGACGCTCTAGCCAGCTGAGCTACAGCCGCATATCAAGGCAAGACTTTACCGCCCCCGCGTGAGCCGTGCGGGAGTTGTCCACCGTCAAGCGCGCAAATACGCCCAGGCGATAGAGGCGATAGGCTCCAGCCGCAATGGACTACGACGCCCTCGCAAGCGGTCTCGCCTCTTCCATCCCGTTCGTCAAGAAGGTTGGGATCACCTTCGCCGACCTCGGCCCCGACGGGGCAACCGCCGTGCTGCCAGACGATCCGGAGATCGGCAATCACGTGGGAAGTCAGCACGCAGGCGGCCTGTTCACACTCGCCGAAACCGCAAGTGGCGGAGCCTTCGTGGCCTCGTTCGCCCAGATGCTCGGGGAGATCACCCCCCTCGCCAAAGGCGCGAGCATCGAGTACCTCAAACTCGCCAAGGGTCCTATCGAGGCGCGAGCTTCCGTGCCGGATCCGGATGGACTGAAATCCAAACTCGACAGCGACGGAAAAATCGAGTTCCAGATAGACGTCTCGATGACTGATGCAGAAGAGGTCGAGGTCGCGACCGCGACCATCGACTGGTACGTGCGTAGAAACGCTTAAGCCGAGTCGAGCGCTTCGTTCAGCAACTCATCGGCCCGCTCGTTCGCTTCACGGCGGACATCGGTAATCGACCACTTCGCAAACTTCCCAAGCGCTTCTTTGGCCTCGGCGTGAAGCGGCTTCAGGTCCGGTTTCTTGACCTTGTACTCGCCCGTGATCTGACGCACGATGAGCTGTGAGTCGCCTACGAACTCGACCTCATCGGCTTCGAGATCGATTGCGAGCGAGATGGCAAGGAGCAACGCCTGATACTCGGCCACATTGTTG
>JBEIRY010000021.1:0-23883 GCA_040375675.1 Thermoleophilales bacterium
GTATCAGCCAGTTCTTCGAGTCCCAGGGCGAGGATGAGTTCCGTCGCAGAGAGGAGGCACTGATCGGCGGTCTGCTCTCGGACGCCGGAGAGGATTCGGTGATCGCTCTGGGCGGGGGTGCACTCGGATCGGCCGAAACTCGCAAGGCTCTCGAGCCTCACACGGTGGTCTGGCTGCATGTCTCGCTGGAACAGGCTTGGAACCGAGTCGCCGGTGACCCGTCGCGGCCGCTGGCCTCGGATCGCGAAGCATTCGATGACCTCTTCGCCGAGCGCACAGCAACTTACGAGCAGGCAGCCGATGCGATCATCTTCAGCGACGGTCCTGCGCGCACTGCCGAGGCAATCGGCTGGATCGCCGCACGGCGCGATGAGTTGAGGCAGGCCAAACTGCTTTGGTCTGGGTCCGGGTCGGGCACTTACCCTGTCTGGATCGGCCGCGGCATCATCGGTGAGGTGCCGAGCAGGGCCTCGGGCCGCGCCTTCTGTCTCACCGACGCATCGGTCGGCGAGATCTACGCCGAGCAGGTCTCAGCCGAGAAGACGATTGTGGTCGAGGCTGGCGAAGAGTCGAAGAACCTGACCACGGCCGAGCGGATCTGGCAGGAGATGGCCGATGCCGGCGTTGTGCGTTCTGACCATCTGGTGGCGCTCGGGGGTGGCGTAGTCGGCGATCTCGGGGGTTTCTGCGCTGCTTCGTACCAACGGGGTGTCGAGGTAGTCCAGATTCCGACCTCTCTGGTTGCCCAGGTCGACTCCGCTTACGGCGGCAAGACCGGGGTGGACCTTCCCACCGCGAAGAACTTCGTTGGTGCCTATCACCCTCCGGTGGAGGTGGTGGTGGACCTCGATTGCCTCAGCACCCTTCCGCCCGCGGAGGCAGCCGCTGGCTGGGCAGAGGTGATCAAGACCGCCCTGCTCGAAGGAGGAGATCTCTGGGACCGAGTTCGCGAGTTCGACCCCGCCCAGTTGAACGACCCCGACGCGATGGCACCCATCGTCGCCGCCTGCGCCCGGGTGAAGCTCGCCGTGGTGGTCGAGGACGAACGGGATTCCGGCAAACGGCAGATACTGAACCTCGGTCACACGATCGGCCACGGCATCGAAACCGCGGGTGGCTACCGTCGCTATCGGCACGGTGAGGCGATCTCGCTCGGTCTGTTGGCGGCCTTGAGGCTGTCCAGTGCCGCCGAGCTTCGCGCTGAGGTCGAGCAGATCCTCGCCAGAGCGGGTCTGCCGACATCTCTGTCGGCAGAGGTCACAACCGACGATGTCGTCGAGGCGCTCGCGCACGACAAGAAGCGTGATGCGGAAGGGGTCAAGTTCGTGCTGCTCGATCGACCGGGTCAGCCCCGCTGGGGCGAGTTGGTCGATGACGCAGACGTTCGTGCAGCAATCGACGAGTTGCGCGAGGATTGACTGCGATGAGCGCGCCGACCAGAAACCGAGTCGCAGTAATGCACGGAGTGAATCTGGACATGCTCGGCAAGCGCGACCCTGATCACTACGGAACGGTCACGCTCTCGGAGCTCGAAAACCAAGTGAGACAGTGGGCCAAGGATCTGAGCCTCGAGCCGATTACCTACCAGACGAACTCGGAAGGAGAATTCGTCGAGTTCCTGCATCGCCTGCCGGACACCGCCGATGCCCTCCTGATCAATCCGGGCGCTTGGACTCATTACTCCTGGGCGATCCGCGATGCGGTCGAGATTGCGGGCTTGCCAGCGGCAGAGGTTCATCTCTCCGACGTGGATCAGCGTGAAGAGTGGCGTCGCATGAGTGTGCTCGAGGGTCTGACCGTTGCGAGGGTCGCCGGCAAAGGACCTGAGGGATATCGCGAAGCGCTCGAAGCGCTCAGAGCGGAGATCGATTCCTAGCGTGAGTGCTGCCTCTGTCTCAGCCGACGGCCGTGCCGCTGACCTCGCGGAGGCTCTACACGAGCGAGGAATGGATGCGCTCCTGATCGGCAGCGAGGTCAACGTCCATTACCTCTCTGGTTTTGCCGGCAGCTCTGGCCTCTGTCTGGTCGGCCCTGATCGATGCGACTTCCTCACCGATTTTCGATATGTGGAGCGCGCCGATGAAGAGGTGGGAGAGGGGTGGAGCAGACCCGACCCGAGCTATTCACTTTTCAAGGACGCAATCGCCCTGATGCCAGACGGTTCGAAGCTCGGATTTGAGGATTCGAGGGTCACTGTCCGCGAGTTGGAGTCGCTGCGCGAAGTGGCCGGGAACAGGCTGGAGTTGGTTCCGGCAGGAGACTTGGTCGAGGGGCTGCGAGAGGTCAAAGACAGGGAAGAGATCGAGCGAATCCGCGCCGCCGCGGCGATGGCCGACGGCATATTCACCTGGCTGATCGAGTTCGGGTTCAAGGGCCGAAGTGAGTTGGAGGTCCTGAGAGCCTGTGAGGTTCGTATTGCTGAACTCGGCGCCAAACCAAGCTTTCCCCCGATCATCGCTGCGGGTGCCAACGGGGCGATTCCGCACGCCGAGCCAGGCGCTTATGAGATCGCCGAGGGAGATCTTTTGACCATCGACATGGGGGTCGAGCTCGATTACTACCTCTCCGACTGCACGAGGACCTACGCAGTGGGCGAGCCCTCTGAGCGCGCCCGGGAGATATACGAAACCGTTCTCGCGGGTCAGATGGCGAGCCTCGGAGCTGTAAAGGCGGGTGCATCATGCTCGGCCGTCGACGCTGCAGGGCGTGACTTGATAACCGAGGCGGGCTTTGGTCCGAACTTCGGTCACGGCACCGGGCACGGAGTCGGAATGGAGATCCACGAGGCGCCGAAGGTGTCCCAGTCGGCGACCGGCGACCTTCGCTCTGGTCAGGCGGTCACGATCGAGCCAGGTATCTATCTGCCCGGCGAGATGGGTGTGCGGATCGAGGATCTGGTGGTCGTCACCGAGGATGGCTGCGACAACTTGAGCACGCTGCCGAAGGAGTTGCAGATCGTTGGCTGAGGAGCTCCCGCTGAAAGGTCTCAAGGTCTTGGATCTCTCGAGGGTCCTTGCCGGTCCCTACTGCACCATGAACCTCGCAGACCTGGGAGCCGAGGTGATCAAGGTCGAGCGTCCCGGGGTCGGCGACGAGACCAGAGCGTGGGGCCCGCCGGACCAGGCCGGAGTGGCGTCTTACTTCCTTTCGATCAACCGGAACAAGCGGAGCGTCGCGATCGATCTCTCGATCGATCGAGGCCAGGAGCTTGCCCGCAAACTTGCCTCGGACGCGGATGTGGTGATCGAGAACTTCAAGGTCGGTGGCGCCGAGAAGATGGGACTTGGCTATGAGCAGCTCAGCGCCGACAACCCCGGCCTCGTCTACTGCGCGATCTCGGGCTTCGGCTCCACTCGCGAGCCGGCGGACCGACCTGGTTATGACTTGATCGTGCAGGCAGAGAGCGGGCTGATGTCGATCACTGGAAGTCCCGATGGTCCTCCAAATCGAATCGGGGTTGCGCTGGTCGATGTGCTGACAGGGCAACAGGCTGCGATCGGAATCCTCTCTGCTTTGCATGAGAGAGAGCGGACCGGGAAGGGCCAGATGATCGAGGCCTCGCTCCTGGACACCTCGATCGCGAGTTTGGTGAACATCGCTCAGAACGCCCTTGCGACAGGCGAGGACCCCCCGCGAATCGGGCCGGCGCATCCGAGCATCGTGCCGTACCAGCTGTTCGAGGCATCCGACGGTCATCTGATGGTGGCTGCCGCCAACGACCCAGCCTTCGAACGGCTCTGCAAGGAGATGAACCTCGAGGATCTGCCTCGAGATGAGCGATTCTCGACCAACCCCGGGAGGGTCGAGAATCGAGCCACTCTGGTTCCGATCCTCTCCGAGCGGTTCGCCGAGCGCGGGGTAGAGGATTGGATCGATCTGCTGGACCAGGCCAAGATCCCCTGCGGCAAGGTGCGCGGCGTGCACGACGCGATAAGCGCTGCGGCTGAGGCCGGGGATCCGGTAACGGTCGAAGTCGAAATGGCTTCCGAGGGGGGCGAGACTCAGAAGATCGAATTGATCCGGCAACCGATCCGTTTTCTCTCCAAGCCGACAGAGCCTCGGCTCGATCCGCCTCCTCGGCTCGGGGAACACACGGCAGAGGTTCTGCTCGAAGGTGGGTTCTCGGAAGGCGAGATCTCTGATCTGGTCGAGGCAGGCGTAGTCGCGGTTTCCCGGGGGGATTGAAGAAACGTTTTCGCTCTCTCTGACCGCCAAATGCGGCAGAATGAGGGCATGTCTACGACCGCCCAGAAGCTGAAGGCAAATCCTCTCGATTTCCTCGAGATCGACTCATTGCTGAGCGATGAGGAGCGCTTGATTCGCGACAACGTGCGCTCCTACTCGCAGGAGAAGGTGTTGCCCAGGATCCCTGATTGGTTCGAGCAAGGGACGTTCGACTCGAAGGGCGTTGCCAAGGAGATGGGCGACCTCGAAGTTCTCGGCATGCACCTCACCGGCTACGGCTGCGCCGGAGCAAGCGCCGTCGCCTACGGATTGACCTGCATGGAGCTCGAGGCGGTCGACTCTGGCCTGCGGAGCCTTGTCTCAGTCCAAGGGTCACTTGCGATGTTTGCGATCTGGCGTTATGGCAGCGAGGAGCAGAAGGAGCGCTGGCTTCCGGGTATGGCTGCCGGTGATCTGATCGGCTGCTTCGGTCTGACCGAGGCCGATGCTGGCAGTGACCCCGCTGCAATGCGTACTCGTGCAAAACGAGACGGTGACGACTGGGTCATCAACGGCTCGAAGCTCTGGATCACCAACGGATCAGTTGCCGATGTCGCCGTGATCTGGGCTCAGACCGACGACGGCATCAGGGGCTTTCTGGTCGAGAAGGGTGCCCCTGGATTCTCTGCCAATGACATCCACGGCAAGCTTTCGCTGCGCGCATCGGTCACTTCGGAGTTGGTTCTCGATGACGTCCGAGTACCGGCCGACGCCCAACTTCCCGAGGCGCTGAGCCTCGGTGCCCCGCTTTCCTGTCTCAACGAGGCTCGGTTCGGGATCATCTTCGGTGCCGTAGGAGCGGCGAGAGCTTGCTTCGAGGAGGCCCTCAGCTACTCGGCCGAGAGAGAGGTCTTCGACAAGCCGCTTTCGGGCTTCCAGCTCACCCAGCAGAAGTTGGTCGAGATGGCGCTGGAGGTCAACAAAGCCAGTCTGCTGGCCCTGCATCTCGGTCGGATGAAAGACGACGGCCGCCTCGCACCCGAGCACGTCAGCTTCGGCAAGCTCTCCAACACCGTCGCAGCGATCGGCGTGGCCCGAACAGCACGAACGATCCTTGGAGCCAACGGGGTCAGCTTGGAGTACCCGGTAATGAGGCACGCCAACAACCTCGAGTCGGTGCTGACCTACGAGGGCACGGCCGAGATCCACACCCTCGTCGTCGGCTCCGCGCTAACTGGCGAACAGGCTTACCGCTAGCAACGCCCTCACCGTGGTCTTCGGCGCTCGTCGCTACCCTGCCTGAGACCGTGGTTTCCACCAATCAGTTCAAGAACGGCATGCACATCGAAGTAGATGGGCAGATCTTCCGTATTGCCGAGTTTCAGCATGTCAAGCCGGGCAAGGGCGGCGCTTTCGTGCGTTCCAAACTGAAGCGACTCGATGACGGCGCTGTGATCGACAAGACCTTTCGCGCCGGTGAGAAGTTCAGGCAGGTGCGCACCGAAACCCGGAAGATGCAGTACCTCTACGATTCCGGCGAATCTGCGGTGTTCATGGACAACACCAACTTCGAGCAGACCGAGATTCCCAAAGACATCGTCGGTGAGGGACTTCAGTGGCTTCCCCCAAATGCCGAGGCGGAGTTGCTCTTGGTCGACGAGCGCCCCGCAGGGCTGCAGGTGCCGAGCGCGGTGGACCTCGCCGTCACCCAGACCGAGCCCGGACTGAAAGGTGACACCGCCTCGGGAGGTGGCTCCAAGCCGGCAACACTCGAGACCGGCGTGGTGATTCAAGTCCCACTCTTCATCGAAGAAGGCGAGTCGATCAGGGTCGATACCCGCAGCGGCGAATACGTCTCCCGGGCCTGACCCGGAACGCGTGAGACGCTCAGATCAACGTCGCGACGCGGTCTTCGCTCTCTACCAGCGCGATGTGACGGGCCGACCGCTCGAGGACTTGCTGGTCGATTCCAAGCCGTTCACGCGTGAGCTCGCGGGTCTGGTCGCCGCCGATACCGAGCGCCTCGACGAGGTCATCTCGTCGCACCTGCGCGGCTGGACGCTGGATCGCATCGCGCCCCTCGAGCTCAACATCATGCGCGTGGCGCTCTACGAGGGCCAGCAGATGGATGAGGTCCCCATCGAGGTCGCAATCGACGAGGCTGTCGAGACGGCCAAGGAGTACTGCGGCAAGGATGCTCCGGCGTTTGTCAACGGGGTTTTGGGTTCGGCTCTCGAAGGTGCGTCGGACGACGTCGATTAGCCCGCGGTTGTCGCTACCTTCTCCGAAATGGACCAGACCAATCCGGCTTCGCCGGAGCCCGAAGCAGGACAGCAGCCCAGAGATGAGTCGAGCTTGGATTCACTGAGCCAGCGGCTCGAAGGCCTGGCGCGCCAGCTCGACGAAGCCGCAGACCAGCCCGAGGAGGCAGCGAGCCTCGTGCGCGAAGCATCGGAGCTCGCCGCAGAGGCGGGCCGCGAGGTAGAAGCTGCGCTCAAAGCCGCCTCCGAGGCACGAGAGGAGTAGGGGTCACAGTGGCTTACCCCGATGGCCTGCGCGAGCAGGTCGATCAGTATCTCTCCGGCCTCGAGTTCGCCTCCCGTCCTGCAACCAAGGGGCTCGAGGAGGCAATGCGCTACTCACTGCTTGCAGGCGGCAAGAGGATTCGCCCGGTGCTGTGCCTTTCGACCGCGCTGGCGATCGGATCGAGCCCCGAGCGGGTGCTTCCTACGGCAGCGGCGCTCGAGTTGATCCATACCTACTCGCTGATCCACGACGATCTTCCGGCCATGGACGACGATGACCTTCGTCGCGGCATGCCTACGTCTCACGTCAAGTACGGAGAGAACGTGGCGATACTCGCCGGCGACGGGCTCTTTGCAGAGGCGGTGCGACTCGTATGTGCCGAGCAGGAGGGCGATTCCCAGATGATCGTTGCCACCGTGGCGCAGCTGATGTCGGCCGCTGGCGTAGACGGGATGGTCGGCGGCCAGTACCTCGATGTCGCCAGCCCGGACGAGCAGGATGCGAGCGAGGAACGCCTGCTCGAGATACACGCACTGAAGACGGGCCGTCTGATCGCCGCAAGCGTGGGTGTGGTCTTGACCCTCGAGCGAGTAGCCGAGTCTGCGAAAATGGCATACGAAGCGTTTGCGACCGAGCTCGGAGTTCTCTTCCAGATCGTCGATGACATCCTCGATGTAACGGGAAGCGATGATGAGCTAGGCAAGCCGAGTGGCAGCGATGAGCGGCATGGAAAGCTCACCTATGTGAGTGTTCACGGCCTCTCAGGTGCCCGTGAGCTTGCTGCGGAATCCCATCGCCGGGCGCTGGAGGCTTTGGGTCGAGCAGAGCCTCAGACGACTGAACTAGAGGGCATAACCAACTTCATCCACACCCGAGAGAGCTAGACATGGAAAACCAGTTCGAACAGAACCAGAGCAGCCACTATCCGATGTTGGACCGGATAGACGGCCCGTCTGATCTCAAGGGTCTGAACGACGATCAGCTACAGCAGGTATCGCAAGAGGTTCGCGAGATGATCATCGACACGATCGGCGAGATCGGTGGGCACTTCGGAGCCAATCTCGGTACCTGCGAGCTGGCGGTCGTGCTCCACAGCCTGCTCGACTCACCGAAGGACAAGATCCTCTGGGACGTCGGACACCAGTCCTACCCGCACAAGATCCTGACCGGGCGCCGTGATCGCCTCGCCTCGATTCGCCAGTACGAAGGGCTCGCGCCTTTCTGTTCGATCTTCGAATCTGAGCACGACATCATGGGCGCCGGCCATGCCTCCACCTCGATCGGCTACGGGGTCGGATTGAAGGAGGCGATGCGGCACGGGATCGGCGAAGACGGAAAAGTCGTCGCGGTTATCGGCGACGGCGCGTTGACCGGCGGCGTTGCCTACGAGGCACTGCACCTCGCGGGAGGCCTGCAGACCCCGATGGTCATCGTGCTGAACGACAACGGGATGTCGATCTCCCCCAACGTAGGGGCGATGTCGGGTCTGTTCAACCGGATGCGTCTGGATTCCCGTTGGCACCGACGTCGCGAGGCAACCGAGGATCGCCTCGCGCGGCTGCCATTGGGTCTTGGTGAAAAGATCGGTCGTCTCGGTCCCGAGATCAAGTCGGCCTTCAAGGCGTATTGGGCGCCAGGTCTCTTTTTCGAGGAAATGGATCTCGCCTATGTAGGCGTGATCGACGGACATGACGTGCATCAACTCCGCCAGGCGCTGACCGAGGCGCTCGAGGCCGATCGCCCGGTAGTGGTTCACATCAACACGGTCAAGGGCAAAGGATTCGAGCCGGCCGAAGAGGGCGGCTTGGAGGGCATGGAACGCTGGCACGCGGCCAAGCCGAAGTCGATCGTCGATCGCAAGCCAGCCGAGCACTCCAAACCGAGTAAGGAGTCTCTGATCGCCGTGCAGGAGTCTGACGCTCCGGCGAGCATCGCTCCGGAGAAGCTCGAAAAGCCGCCTCCGGTCGCGCCCCGTCAATACACAGAGGTATTCGCCGAAGCCTTGGTGCAGGAGGCCAGACGCGACAAGCGGGTAATGGGCATTACCGCAGCGATGGCCGGGGGGACCGGCCTGGACAGGCTCCAGAGGGAGCTTCCGGATCAGTACATAGATGTGGGAATCGCCGAGCAGGAGGCGGTTCTCTACGCCTCCGGGCTAGCAATCCAGGGAGCAAAGCCCGTCTGCGCGATCTACTCGACCTTCCTCCAGCGCGCCTTCGATCAGTTGGTTCACGACGTATCCCTGCAGAGCCTCAATGTGGTCTTTGCGATGGATCGCGCAGGGTTGGTTGGAGATGACGGCCCGACCCATCACGGGAGCTTCGATCTCTCCTACTTCCTTCCGCTCCCGAACATGGTGGTGATGGCTCCGAGAGACGAGGCGATGCTCGTCCACATGCTGAGGACTGCGCTGCTCCACGACGAGGGACCGGTTGCTCTGCGCTACCCGCGCGGCGCCGCTGAGGGCGTTCCGATGCCCGAGGCCGCCGAGCCGATCGACATCGGCCGCGGTGAGCTGCTGTTACCAGGCGAGAAGGTGGCACTACTCGGATACGGCTACGGGGTGCAGGTGGCGCTTCGCGCTGCCGAGGAGTTGCGCGCTCGTGGCATCGAGCCGACGGTGGCCGATGCAAGGTTTGCCAAGCCGCTCGATGCCGAGTTGGTCGATTCGCTTGCCGCCGATCATGAACTGGTGGTGACGCTCGAGGAGAACGTTCTGCCGGGAGGCTTCGGCGCCGCTGTGCTCGACCGAGTCGAGGATTCGTTCGCCGGTAAGGCGCGCGGCAGGGTAGTGCGGATCGGTCTGCCGGACCGCTTCGTCACCCACGGCAAGCCTGACCTGCTGCGGGCCGAGGTTGGCTTTACCGGAGGGGCGGTTGCATCACGGGTTCTCAGCGAACTCGGGATAGGCGAGACGGTTTCGTAGCCATCTGCCCCCACGGTCCCCATGAGGGACTGTGCCGGATCTCACACACAAAGCTGCCAGGGGTTCTTAGAGTTCCACTCAGACTTCAGGTTGAAGGTGGATACCGCAAGTTGAGTGGTTCGCGGAAATCGCCCCAACCGCTTCCCATAGACACATATATCTCTCCTCCCTGTAGTACGAAAACACCCCGCTTGCGGGGTGTTTTCCTTTGCGGGCAGGTTTGCTCGGATGCGACCCTGCGCCGCTACCGTTCTCCTAATGAAGAAGCGCGTAGATACCGTGATCGCCGAGCGAGGCCTTGCGCCTTCGAGGTCGGCTGCAGCGCGCTCGGTGCGTGCGGGACAGGTCCGTGTCGGAAGCGACGGGCCAGTGCTCGTTCGTCCCTCGGATCTGGTCGAGACAGATGCTGACCTGGTCGTAGCCGGCGGCGATGTCTATGTATCGCGCGGCGGAGAGAAGCTCGCCAACGCACTCGATGCGCTGCCCGGACTCGATCCGAGTGGACGAACCTGCCTCGACATCGGCGCAAGTACCGGAGGCTTTACCGACTGCCTTCTCCAAAGGGGTGCAGAGCAGGTGATGGCGCTCGACGTCGGACACGGTCAGCTCGACTGGCGGCTTCGAAACGACGAGAGGGTAAGAGTGGTCGAGGACTTCAACGCGCGTGAGATGGCTCCGGAGATGTTCGATATCCGCCCGGATTTCGTCACGGTGGATGTTTCATTCATCTCCTTGAGAAAGTTGCTGGCTCCGATCGTCGCCTCGGCTGCCGAGGAGTTCGACCTGCTGGCGATGGTCAAGCCGCAGTTCGAGCTGGGGCGCAAGCGGGTAGGACGCGGCGGGGTCGTTCGAGATCCCGACGACCGCACCGAGGCAGTGTTGATGGTTGCCGAGGCCGCTAGGTCGGAAGGGCTGCATGTCCGCGGCTTCGCCTCCTCCGGGCTCACCGGCCCCAAGGGCAATAGAGAGACATTCATCTGGTGTGATCGAACTGGCTCCGAGCCGGACTCACTCGAGGCGGCACTTGCGGAGGTGGAGATCTGATGGCTGAGTTCGAGATCAAGCGCTGCACGCTGCTTACGCACCGGCAGCCCGAGAACGTCTCTGAAGCCATTGTCCAGACTGTGGCCGCTGCGGAGGCTGCCGGGGTAGAGCTGATCGTTTCGGATGAGGAGTTCGAAAAGCACCCAGAGGCTCTCGCCGGTGCAACCAGAGGCAATGAGGTGCCGAGCGATGTCGATCTCTGCCTGGTTCTCGGGGGCGATGGAACGCTGCTTCACGCACTGCGGACTCTCGCCGGCACAGAGGTCCCCGTCTTCGGAATCAACTTCGGAACGGTTGGCTTTCTCGCCGCCTCAGAGCGTGATGAGATCGCCGACGGTCTGCGCAAGGCCCTCTCGGGAGAGTTCAGGGCACTCCGGTTGCCCGGGCTAGAGCTCGCGGGTGCAGGATCTCGGAATACGCTCGGCTTGAATGACATCAGCTTCGCCCGCCTGCCTCAGGATCGGGTTGCCGAGATCTCGTACCGGATCGCCGGCGAGGAGGTCGGGCACGTTCGCTGCGACGGGCTGGTCGCCGCAACACCCGCCGGGTCGACCGGATACAACCTCGCCAACGGAGGACCGATTCTCGCGTGGGGAGTGGAAGGCTATGTGGTGAGTTTCATCGCGCCCCATACGCTGACCGCAAGGGCGCTTGTCGTGGCCCCTGATGATGTGTTGCATGTGGGCAACGCTGCCGGACGCGACTCGGTCGAGATATCGATCGACGGAGTCCGCCACTCCGAGCTTGCACCGGGTGAAGAGGTCGAGGTTCATTTTCGCGACGGCGTGGGTGTGTTGGCTCAGCTGGAGGGATCGAGCTTCTATCAGCGCATCGGCGACAAGTTCGGCCGGCTTTCACGCTGACCCCTGGCCCGGCGCTGGCAGGATCTTGCCCACGCAGGGGCTAATCCGTCGGCGCTCCCCGTTAGAACGGGGCGTGTGCTGCTCGAAATCCGAATCGAAAACCTTCTCCTGATCGACAGGGCCGAGCTTCGACTCGGCCCCGGTCTCAACTCGATTACCGGCGAGACCGGTGCTGGAAAGACCGTCCTGGCCCACTCGCTCGACCTGATCATGGGCGGCAAGGCAAGACCGAACATCGTCCGACCCGGAGCCGACGAGGCTTATGTGGAGGGAGTCTTCGAGATGCCGAAAGGGTTCCTCGACGACCCCGAGCTCGCCGAGATAGCCGAGCGGCTCCCAGAAGATGCCGAAGAGATCTCTCTCGGTCGCCGCGTCTCCGCCGGAGGTAGGACGAGCGCATTCATCCAGGGCCGCTCGGCCTCTGCAGCGGATCTGCAAGCTATTGGCTCGCGGTTACTGGCTTTCTACGGGCAGCATGAGCATCGAAGGCTGACCCTTGCCTCCACTCAGATGGACACCCTGGATGGTTTCGTCGGCGCCAGTCAACTGGAGCTGCGCGAGCGTCATCGCGAAGCACACTCGGAGGTGACTTCGCTCGAGCGGCGGCTCGCTGAACTGCGGGAGCGCTCCGGTGCGCGGGAGCGCGACATCGATCTCCTGCGGTTCGAGCTATCCGAGATCGAAGCAGCTGAGTTGGACGCCGGCGAGGAAGCGGAGTTGGAGGAGACACGGTCGCGTCTGCGCCACTCCGAGGGCCTCAGGTCGGCGGCAGCGACCTCTCAGTCGGCTCTTGCGGGAGCAGGTGAGGAAGGCGGCGGCGCGGCCGAGGCGATTGGACGGGTGGTCGGTGAGTTGACAGCGGTGGAAGGCGTGGATTCCGAACTGGATTCGATCGCGGTGCGGGCGAGAGCGCTCGAGGTCGAGATAGGAGAGATGGCAGGAGAGCTTCGCTCTTATGCCGATGGCATCGATTCAGACCCAGGTTCTTTGCAGCAGATCGAAGAGCGACTCGACCTGATCGACCGGCTCAAGCGCAAGCACGGCGGGACGCTCGAGTCGGTCCTCGTACACGCCGATCACTGCCGAAGTGAAATCGAGGCGCTGGAAGGTGGGGAGGAGCTGGGTCAAGAGTTGGAGGCTGAGCTCGCCGAAGCGACATCGCGCCGCGATCAGATTGCTTCTGAGCTCGCTGCCGCTCGCCGTGCGGCCGCGCCGGCGCTCGAGAAGAAGGTCGCTGCCGAGTTGGACCAGCTTGCGATGTCCGGCGCGAAACTGGAGGTGTCAGTCGAGGAAAGCCCGGACGGTCATGGGCCATGGGGATCAGACCGGGTGGAGTTTCGAGTCGCGACCAACCCGGGCATGCCGGCCTCGCCGCTTCGCGACGCTGCATCCGGCGGTGAGATGTCGAGGGTCCTGCTTGCGCTTGCCAAGCAGGCCGGTGGCTCTGCCGAGCAGACCTTCGTCTTCGACGAGATCGATGCCGGTATCGGTGGAAATACCGCGAAGGCCGTCGGCGAGGCCTTGCGTGATCTCGGTGAGTCCGGCCAAGTCCTCTGCATTACCCATCTGGCTCAGGTTGCCTCTATGGCCGGTACTCACTTCAGGATCGAAAAGACCGTCGAGGGCGACAGCGCGGTCGCAATGGTCGAGCAGGTCGAGGGCGACCAGCTCGTTGCGGAGATCGTCCGGATGCTCGGTGGCGACGACGAAAAGGGCGCCGTCGGCAAGCACGCGCTTGAGCTTCTCGAGGCAGCTTGAGCGCGTCGAGGCCGCACCGAGCGGGTTCAGCTGAAAGGTGTGCCGTGACTTCCGCTTCCTGGTGGACTAGACTCGCGCGCGAGTTGATGAGGCCCCTCAGATGACGCAAAGCCAGCAAGGAGATACGAAGTTCATCTTCGTAACCGGCGGCGTCGTCTCCTCTCTGGGCAAGGGAATAGCTGCTGCTTCGATCGGCCGGCTGTTGGTTGCTCGCGGCTATCGGGTCCAGCTTCAGAAGTTCGATCCGTACATCAATGTCGATCCGGGGACGATGAGTCCCTTCCAGCACGGTGAGGTCTTCGTCACCGAGGACGGCGCCGAGACGGATCTCGACCTAGGACACTACGAGCGCTTCACCGACGAGAACGCCTCGCGCGCCTCCAACGTGACCGCAGGCGCCGTCTACAACTCCGTGATCAAGCGTGAGAGGCGCGGCGACTATCTCGGCGCAACCGTCCAGGTGATCCCGCATGTGACCGACGAGATCAAGAACCGCATCCGGATCGTCGCCGAGTCGCAGTCAGTCGACTTCGTGATCACGGAGATCGGGGGAACCGTCGGTGACATCGAGTCGCTGCCGTTTTTGGAGGCGATTCGCCAGTTCTATACGGACCTCGGTCCCAAGCGCTGCATGTTCATCCACCTGACCCTCGTCCCCTGGATTGGGCATGCGGGGGAGATGAAGACCAAGCCAACCCAGCACTCGGTCAACGAGTTGCGGCGCATCGGAATCCAGCCCGATGCCCTGGTCTGCCGTTCTGATCGCGGACTCGACCGCGACATCCGCAAGAAGATCGCACTCTTTGCCAGCCTTCCGGTAGACGCCGTCGTTTCGGCATGCGATGTGGACAACACCTACAAGATCCCGCTCGTATTCCGTGCCGAGGGTATGGATGACCTGGTCTTCGACCACTTCAACATCGAGGCCCCCACGCCTGATCTGGCGGACTGGGAAGAGATGGTTCGCCGCGCAGAAGACGCCAAGGGCAAGAAGGTGAAGATCGCCCTGGTCGGCAAGTACGTCGAGCTCGCCGACGCTTACAAGTCGGTCAGCGAAGCCCTGACTCATGCCGGATGGCTGCACGGGGTCGAGGCTGAAACGGTGCTGATCAACTCCGAGGAGTTCGACCCGGCAGAGATCGAATCAGCCGACGGCATCCTGATCCCCGGCGGCTTTGGTGAGCGCGGTATAGAGGGCAAGGTCGAGGCAACTCGTATCGCACGCGAAAACGGCATTCCCTTTCTCGGCATCTGCCTCGGAATGCAGATAGCCGTAATCGAGTACGCCCGCCACATCGCCGGCATGGAGGGAGCCAACTCATCAGAACTCGATCCTGAGACTCCCTATCCGGTGGTCGATCTGCTGCCGGAGCAGAAGGAGATTTCCGACATGGGCGGCACGATGCGCCTCGGAGCCGATCCGGTCAAATTGCACGACGCAACCAAGGCCCGTGAGATCTTCGGTGAGTCGGTCGTCTACAAGCGCCACCGTCATCGTTACGAGGTCAACAACCAGCTTCGCCGCCGGATCGAGGATGCCGGTCTGGTGGTAAGTGGTACCTCTCCAGATGAACGCTTGGTCGAGATCGTCGAACTGCCGGATCATCCTTTCTTCGTTGCCTCCCAATTTCATCCCGAGTTCAATTCACGCCCGACTGAGCCCGAGCCGCTGTTCAGGGAGTTCGTCGGCGCTGCATCTCAGAGAGCAGCCGAGCAGGGTCGCGCGAACGAGGCCGACGACGCCGATCAGCCGGCCACCGCTTAGTCTCTCTGTGTGACCGATGATCGACCAGCAGATCGCCCGTTGAAGGCAAACTTCACGGGTGAGAGCGCCGCCGCGGCCGCCAAGGCTGCCGAAGAGGCTCTGGCCAAGGCGATACCAGACGACGCCGAGATCGAGGCCAAGCTGGACGATCTCGAGGTCAGGGCAGTTGCCAGAGCCGAGCGTATGGACGCTTTGCTCGGGGCAGTCGAGGCGGCGGTAGATGCGGTCGTGGCGGCAGCAGGTGAGCACGGTGCAGGCGTGGACGTGCGTGCCGAAGGTGAAGAGAAACCTGCCAAGGAGGAATCCGAGGACGCCTAGCATTCGTCTTGGTGTCTGAGGATCATTCAAAGCCTTCTTCCGGCGAGCCCGAGCCGCAGGGCCAGGGCCCCGATACGCCTCCTGCCGAGCCGCGCAAGCTCGAGCGGGTCGGCGGCAAGCTGCTGGTCAGCACTCCGTTCTTCTCGGTGCGAAACGAACGCTTTCGCCACCCAGATGGCGGCACCACTCAGCGGGATCTGGTCATGCACCCCGGCTCGGTTGGCATCGTTGCCCATGACGGCTCGAATGTCTTGTTGGTCCGACAGCCGCGCGAAGCCGTAGGAGAAGCCGATGTGCTCGAGATTCCAGCGGGTACACGCGATCGCGAGCGCGAGTCGGCTCTCGAATGTGCACAGCGCGAGTTGGCGGAAGAGGTGAGCAGGGCCGCGGGGGACTGGCAGGAGATCCGAACGATCTACACCAGCCCGGGTTTCACCAGCGAAGAGGTGGTCTTGTTCATGGCCACTGAGCTCTACGAAATCGAGCAGCCCGATCGTCCTGAGGAGCATCTCGATCTAGTCCAGTTCCCGTTTGCCGACCTGGACTATCTGATCGAGAGTTGTCGCGACGCCAAGACCGTGATCGGACTTTCGATCCTGCGAGAGCGAGTACAGGCGCCCGGCCGAGAGGCATGGCGTGGCGATACGCCTGCTTGACCGCAGGCTGCGGGTATCCGTGCAGCGGCAGGGACGCGGTCGCGAGCGGTGAATTCGGAAGTTATGACTACTCAGGCTCCAGGGAAGTCCGAATCGGATATCGCTGCTTCGCAGGGGCAGATGAGGCACCAGGAGTTGGTGCTCGATTTTCTCGCCTATCTCGAGTTCGAACGCGGCCTTTCGCGCAACACACTCACCGCCTACCGAACCGATCTCCTTCAGCTGGGTGATTTCCTCGCCCAGCGTGGCGCCGAGGCCAAGACTGCTACTACGCAGGATCTCTCTGAGTTCCTTGCGGACCTCGCTGAGGGCCCGGCTGGTCAACGCTCGGCAGCAACGATCAATCGCAAGGCCGCCTGTCTGCGCTCCTTCTACAAACACCTCCGACGTGAGGAGCTGGTGGTGGATGATCCGACCGCAAACCTCGCCGTGCCGAGGCGTCGACGCCGGCTCCCTGAAGTTCTCTCTTACCCGGAGGTACAGAAGCTGCTTGCCACACCGCAGGGGGATGATCCGATTGCACGGCGCGACCGCGCAATCCTCGAGGTGATGTACGCCTGCGGTTTACGCGCCACGGAGACGATCTCGCTGGATGTCGGAGATATCGATTTTCGTCAGGGACTCGTACGTACCGAGGGGAAGGGGTCGAAGGAGCGGCTCGTCCCGATCGGCCGATCGGCGCAGACCGCAGTGCGCTCGTATATCTCGGGACCCCGTGCAGAGCTTCTGCATGTTCCCGAGGAGAAGGCGTTGTTTCTCAACTTCCGCGGAGGCCCGCTGACCCGGCAGGGTCTCTACAAGATCATCCGCCGCCGAGCCGCCGAGGCAGGCTTGTCGGCCAAGCTGAGCCCGCACACCCTCCGCCATTCATTTGCCACCCACCTGCTCTCGGGTGGGTGCGACCTGCGCTCTGTCCAGGAGATGCTTGGACACGCAGACCTCGCTACTACGCAGCTTTACACGCATCTCTCCGGTGAAGATCTGAAGCAGGCTTACTTCGAGGCCCATCCTAGGGCGAAGGCAAAGACAGCTTCCGGATAGGCTCCGCGTAGGCCAGTTAATCGACGGGCCTTTACGCAGATGCCTGAACTTCCCGAAGTAGAGACGATCAGAGGTCAACTCGAGCCGGAGTTGGTTGGCAGGCGGGTCGAGCGACTCGAGGTGCTCGACCAGCGGTGGACCCGCCCGGTCGATCCCCGAAAGGTCGAGCGCGCGGTCAAAGGAGCAACGGTGGGCGCGGTCTCGAGACGCGGCAAGTACCTGCTGATCGAGTTCGAAGACGATTCCTCTCTGTCTATCCACCTGCGGATGACCGGCAACCTGCTCATCGGGTCTGCCGACGAGCATGAGGCTCCTCCACGGCTTGGCGGAGTGCGTCTGTACGAGTCTTCACCGGATCTGACTCACCTTCGGGCACGGTTTCTGCTCGATGACTCTTCGACCCTGCTCTTTTGTGATGTGCGTCGGTTCGGTCACGCTGTTCATTTCCCTGATCCTCAGGCCCGTAGCGAGTATCTCGATCAGCGCCTCGGGATCGAACCTCTCGATGGCTCACTGACAGGTGAGAGTCTGTTCGAGATTTCACGTGACAGACGAACGCCCCTCAAGTCCTTTCTGCTCGACCAGCACGGCGTAGCCGGTATCGGAAACATCTACGCCGACGAGGCACTGCACCGGGCAGGTCTTCACCCGCTGTCACCTGCGGCCTCGATGCGGCCGGAACACTGCGATGCCCTGGCCGAGGCGATCGTCGACGCACTCAACCTCGGACTGGAAAACGGTGGCGCAAGCATCGACGATTACCGCAACCTCGCCGGTGAGAAGGGGGTGATGCAGGACGAGTTCCTCGTACACACCCGCGAGGGCGAGGAGTGCCCGCGCTGCGCCGGTGAGGTTTCCCGGATCGTGGTCGCCGGCCGCTCCACCTACTACTGCAACTCATGTCAGAAGCGCCTGAGACGTTCGCCAAAGCGCCGTCCGGCCGGTCGGGCAACTTGATCTAGTGGCCAGTTCAAAGACCTTCAAGACAGAGGTAGTCGTCCTTCGCAGCATCCGGTTCGGGGAGGCTGATCGCATCGTTCACCTCTATTCACCAGAGCACGGTCGGCTGAACGCGATAGCCAAGGGGGCCCGGAAGCCGAAGTCGCGCTTTGGCGGGCGCCTGGAGCCGTTCTTCCGACTCCGGTTGGTCCTGCACAGGGGCAGGGGCGATCTGGCGACGGTTACCTCAGCTCAGACACTCGAGGGGTATCCGGACTTGCGAGCGAGCGGCCCCGCTCTCACTGCAGCTGCCCGCTCCTGCGATGCGATGCTGAGGCTCTTCGATACCGGCGATCCGAATGACGCTGCCTACAACCTGCTCTGCAATTACCTCTCCCTGATCGATTCCGAGCCACAGCGCGCAACCGATCGTGGCCTTGCCCTCGCCTTCAGGCTCAAGCTGGCCTTGGCCGCGGGATTTTCTCCTGAGCTTGCAGGGTGCGCTCGATGTGGCGAGGTCGATCAGCTGACCGCGTTCTCCGGCTCTGCCGGTGGGGTCGTGTGTGCGAGCTGTCAGGGCGATGGGTTTTCCTTCGACAGGGAATCGCACACCTTCATGGTCGAGACTCTCGCCAACCCTCTCGCGGAGGCACCAAGTGCTGAGGGTTCCGTTGCGTCACAGGTCGAGCGTGCGATAGGTGAGACACTCGAACACCACGCCCACGTGCAACTGCGCGCGGCCGCCTGAGTGGACTCCAGTACCGGGTGTCGGGTAATGGCAGCCCGCGCCGACTTAGAATCGCAGGAGAGCGTGAATTCGACAAAGACAGATAAGGGCGGCAAGCAGCCACCGGCCGCCACGCCCCTGCCGGAGCGGGTCCGCCAGTGGGAGGAGCAGTTTCACTGGGATCTCGCGACTCCGTCGTACCCCGCGATCAGAGTCGAGCCCGAGCCCGACAGTCCCTTCCGGACTCCGTTCCAACGCGATCGCGATCGGATAGTTCACTGCAAGGCTTTCAGGCGACTGAAGCACAAGACCCAGGTCTTCGTCGCCCCCGAGGGAGATCACTACCGAACCCGCCTCACCCACACGCTCGAGGCATGCGGGATCTCACGAACCGTTGCGCGCGCCTTGGGCCTGAAGGAGGACCTCACTGAAGCGATCGGCCTGGGGCACGATCTAGGCCATCCGCCTTTTGGTCACATCGGCGAAGAAGTTCTCGATGAGGCACTCAGCGAGCAGGGGAGGGGCTTTCGCCACAACGAGCATTCTCTGCGAATAGTTGAGAGCCTCGAGCGCGACGGCAGCGGCCTCAATCTCACCGAGCAGGTGCGCGATGGCATCCTCAACCACACCGGATCAGATAAGCCCGCAACGCTCGAGGGGCGCGTGGTCAAGATCGTCGACCGGATCGCCTACATCAATCACGACATCGACGACGCGCTCAGGGCCGGAATCATCTCCGAGAGCGATCTCCCGACCGCACAGATTGAGTTGCTGGGGCCGACCGGATCTGATCGGATAAGCACGCTGGTAGCCGACATGATCGAGAACTCGATGGAGGCCGGCGACATCGTCCAGGGCGAGGAGATAGGTGGAGCGATGCTGAGGCTGCGCAAGTTCATGTTCGACCGCGTCTACCTGAGCCCAGAGGCGCGCAGCGAACAGGAGCGCGTAAGGACTGCGTTGCGCGCTCTGTTCGATCACTACCTGGAGCGACCTGAGGAGGTTCCGGTATTGGATGCCGATGCCGATCAACTCCAGCGCGTAACGGATTATCTGGCCGGCATGACCGATCGCTACGCAATTGCGACCTTCAAGGATCTGGCGCTGCCCGAGGAGTCGAGGCTCTAGATGGCGATGATCTCGCGCGACAGCGTGGAGAAGGTCAAGGATGCAGCCGACATGGTCGAGGTCGTCTCGGCTCATACCGACCTGAAGCAGCAGGGACAGCGATTCGCCGGTCTGTGCCCGTTCCACGACGAGCGGACCGCATCGTTTTCGGTCAACCCGACCGAAAAGCTCTATTACTGCTTCGGCTGCGAAGCCTCAGGTGATCTGTTCAGGTTCGTCCAGGAAAAGGAGGGCCTCTCCTTTCCCGAGTCGGTCGAGTGGCTTGCCGAGCGGTATGGCGTGGAGTTGGAGCGAGATGAGGAGGACCCTAGGGCCGAAGAGGCTCGCAAGCGAAGGACTCGCCTATATGACCTGCTGGCACGCACGTCAGGGTTCTACGCCTCGTTTCTTCGCGATTCACCCAAATCTGCCAAGGCCCGTGAGTACCTGTCCGAGCGCGGCCTCGACCCCGAGGTCCTGGCCGAGTTCGGCGTGGGGTTTGCTCCGAGCGCTTGGAATCAGGTTCGCGATCAGGCTCAGCGGGCTGGCTATTCGATCGAGGAGCTGCGGGCTGCCGGTTTGGTGCAAAAAAGCGAAAAGGATGGAGCGATGTACGACCGCTTCCGCGCGAGAATCACGTTCCCGGTCAGAGATCCGCGTGGCCGGGTGGTCGGCTTCGGTGCGCGTGGCATGGCTGCCGATGCCAAGCCGAAGTACCTCAACTCCCCCGAAGGCGAGCTCTATCGCAAGAGCGAGACTCTCTACGGAATCGACATAGCCCGAGGTCCGATCGCCAAGGCCGGCCAGGCGATCGTGGTCGAGGGATATACGGATGTGCTGGCGCTGCATCAGGCGGGCATCCGTGAGGCGGTAGCGGTGATGGGCACTGCGATAACCCCTGAACAGCTGAAGATCCTCGGATCGCTTGCCAAGACGATCGTTCTCGCACTCGACGCCGATCGGGCGGGAACCGACGCGATGATCCGGGCACAGCGGGTGGCAGGCGACAGGGGACTCGAGCTCAGAGTCGCAGCAATGCCAGAGGGTGTGGATCCGGCTGAAATGGCACAGGCCGGTGAACTGGATCGGTTTTCCGACCTGGTTGCCAAGGCGATAGACCTCCCGACCTTCCGGGTGAGGACGGTGCTCTCCCGCTCCGACCTGGATTCGGGAACCGGCAGAGAGGCGGCGCTGACGGAGCTGGCACCTGTCTTGGCGGCGATGGGAGAGGTCGTTGGCCGCGACGAGTTGATCAGAGAAGTTGCAGATCGTCTCGATACAGATCCCAGTCTCGTCTCGGCGCGGGTCTCCTCGGCGCCGGCCGAACCGCTGCCGCGAGCAGACGTATCGCCGCGGACCGAAACCCAGCCCCCTGTCCAGACGCAGGCCGCGCTGACGCCGCGTGAGTTGAAGGAGCGGGCGCTGTTCGAGATGGCGATAGCCCGCCCCGAGCAGGGCGCTGAGATGCTCGACCGTCTGACCGACGATCACCTCTCGGTTTCGGGTCGTCGCGTCGCCGCCTGGCTGCGAGATCATCTGGCTGCACCCACCGATGGACTGCCACGCGACGACGAGGAGTTCTCGTCTCTGATCACTCGGCTCGTGATGGGCGCCGAAGCTCAGCCTTACTCGGAGGGCGCGATGGAGATCAACTTCATGCTGCTGGAGCGTCAGCGGCTCGAAGACGGTATCGCGGCAGCCAGGGAAGCTGGAGATCACGAGGAAAGCGCCCGCCTCTCACGCGAAAGAGCCGACTTGGCCGAGCGGATCACGCACGCCGATGCAGGGATGCCTCGCAGCTAGCGCCTCGTCGTTGCGGCGTCGCTAAGGTTCACCTTCGCGATCGCCTCAGGGTTGATCGTCGTCTTCCGGGGTAGCTCAATTGGTAGATGCGCTCGGCTGTTAACCGAGAGGTTGTGGGTTCGAGTCCCACCCCCGGAGCTTTCTTCGATCAGCCAGTGGCGGCCGGAATCGGCTCGTCCGCTGCCAGCGCTTCGAGCATCTCGGCTGCGATGTCTGGGCCATCGTGGTCCTTGCCCCATGCGGCGATCTCGGACGCCTTTTGTTTCAAAGTTGGATCGTCCAGGGCGATCAGGGTCGCGGTCCTGAGATTTCGCGGGCCAAGCAGCCTGCGAGGCAGCATTCGTCCGCATCCAGCCCAGCTGACCCTCGCGCCGTTTTCTCCCATATCGCCACCGGCGGGTGAGACGAGCACCGGAACTCCTTCGCTCAGTGCTCGCACGACCGTACCGTGCCCTCCGTGGCAGATGACCAAGTCGGCTGCCCGCATCGCCTGTCCATATGAAATCCACTCGTATAGCCGGGCGTTCGGCGGCTCAGGCAGTGGCTCAGGGGGCTTGTGTCCGTTGAGGGTGGCGAGCACCCGTACAGGCGCGTCGGCGAGTCCTTCGAGGGCTGCGTGCAGCAAGCGGCAGTCCGGATCCTGCGATGTGCTCGGGGCAACCAGAACCAGCGGGTCATCGCCCTCGGGCAGCTCTACCTCGGGCTTGTCGATGTCGCTGAGTAGAGGCCCGGTTATGCGAACGCTGTCCCGCCACCGCCGCGGATACTCGAGCTGAGGAAAGGTCGCAACCAAGGCAAGGCTTTCCGATGTGCCGCCGTGAAAGCGGTCGATAGGCGGGAGGTCGAGTTGGGCGCGGATGCCGTTGAGATCATCGCGCCCCCTTCGCAATCCGAATCCGATCAGTGGCATCGTTGCTTTCCAGGCGAGTCGTCCGATCGGAGTTCTCGGGGGCTGCAGTCCGATCGAAAAGAGCGGCATGCCTGGTTGCTGTTCGGCAAATACGTGTGGGATTAGCGTCGCTCGTTTGACGCCGACGACCTCCGCGGCGAGTGCGGGCGCGAGGGTGAGGATGTCGTTGACGACCACATCCGGTTCGTATTCCGCGATCAGTCCCACTAACGAGCGGGCAGCTCGTGCTGCCGTGCCTCCGTCGTGGCCGTCCGGTCCGGGCGGCGGGTAAACCGAGTACTCCTCGGCCGAGCGAAACTCGATGCCTTCGGCCACGACCGTCTCGCGCCAACGATCCCACGACTCGACCAGAACATCGTCGCCTCGCGAGCGCAGAGCCTTGGCAAGGGTTATCGCCGGCAGGGCATGACCCGGATCCCCGAAGGCGGCGACGATGAATCTCGCTGGCATTGCCTGACCCTAGGCAGTTCGGCGCGTGTTTGGCTGCTCGCACTAGCAGGTCTCGCTGCAAGCGCCGTTTCGTGGCCATCGATTACCCGATGCAGATGCCGCGAGAGCGGTATCCATCACTGTTGATGGCCAGACGAAAGAGAACAGCCTCAGAGCGGCTACGCCACGTAGTCCAGGCGCTTCCCCGCCACACCAAGGAGGCGATGCTCCGCGGTATCCAGAACGGACCTGTCATCACCGGCGGATACACCGATGGCGACGGAGGAGCATGCCCGATGCTCTCGGCACACCGAAACGGTGGCCGCACTGACATGGGGACCTTTGCGAGAGCCTGGGACGAGTTCACCGGTACTCCCACCGGAAAGCCGCGCGAAGCCAGCAAGCGCGAAGTGGCGATGCTCCGCCACTATCTGGAGCGAGCTCTGGTCGATGATCCGGGTGGCGACAGGTCGCTGGCCGAGGAGGTTCGAGAAGTTCAGGAGGACAGGCGCCGCAGGGCGGAGTCGGCAGCGATCCGGAGCTCCGAAGACATCGAAGACGTTCTCTCCAAGACTTACGCCGCCGCGGCCGAGCGGCGCGCCGAGGAGCGTGCCGAGTACCTGTTGGCCAGTGATCCGATCGAGGAGACGCCGCTCGGTGTCGAGCCGGGTGATGGAGCCCCCTCGATCGAAGTCCGCCGCCGCTCCTAAGAGGGTGTCGATCCCCGAGCAGCCGCGGCCCGGCGATTCCGGAGCGGACCCTGAGGTTTCAATCGTCATTCCGGTCAGAGACGGCGAGGATGTAGTCGCGGCCTGCCTGGACGCGGTCGTCGAGTCGGTCGAGAGATTCGGACGCCCGGCCGAAGTCGTGGTGGTCGATAACGGCTCGCGCGATCGAAGCGCCCAGA
>JBEIRY010000003.1:0-47138 GCA_040375675.1 Thermoleophilales bacterium
CGCTGGCGAGCAAAGAGTAGACCTCGACTGGAGGTTGAGCCTATCGGCTCGGAAGCTTGCTCAGGAAGACTTGGACTTGGTCGACTTCGGCTTGGTCGAAGATGCGGTGCCCTTGGACTTTGCGGGGGCCTTGCCGAGAGCGTCGAGTCGGTCCTCGACCGCCTCGATCCGGTCGGAGATGCCGCGGACACGCCGCTCGAGGCGCTCGAGGTCGGCCTGGGTTGCAAAGCCGACGTTGCGCATGGCCTGAGCGGTGACCTGGCCGGCAGCTTCGCGGGCACCGAAGGCCGACTGAAGGATCTGGCTGAAGACCGGATTCTCGAGCAGGGCCTGTGCAACCTCGCCGAGGGCTTCCTCGCCACGAGAGGAAATCTTGTCCTTCAGGTTGTCGCTTTCTGGTGTGCTCATGGGGTGGGACCTTAGCGCGGTACGCCCTTCGCGTCTGGAATAAAGGATTCGCCTTCGTTCACGCGCGGTTAACGCGCAAGACGAGAAGCGTTGCGATTCTTTTACACGCATATACTCCGCAGGCGTGTCTCGTGAGGAGAGCGGACGCGCAACATCCAACAGGGAAGAGAGTTACGTGACTGTATGAAGGCAAGTCGGAAAATCCAACTGGTCGCAGCGCTCGGCGCAGTCTTTGCCGTGATCGCAGTTGGCACCGCAAGCTCTGGCGGGTTCAGCGACACCGGCGTCTCCGTTCAGGCCCCCGCGGGCGAGCTGCCCCAGTGCGCAGACCTGACCGACAACGACCGCGACGGACTGCTCGACCTCGATGATCCCGACTGCAAGGACGCGCTCGACAACCTCGAGGGCAAGCCAAAGCCTCATAAGCCAGGCGCCAAGCCGAACGCCGCCAAGCCCGAGCCGACCACAGCGAATGGACCGAGCGGAGGTCTGTTCGACCAGCTTGGGCCGAAGTCCGACAAGGGCGAGAAGCTCGCCAAGTCCGAGATGGACAAGATCGAGGGCCGCGCGCCGCGCGGTGCCGACGGCGCTCCTTCTCGCCACGACCCGACCCTGACCATCGCTCCTTACGGGGCCGCACCGATCGGTGTCCCGAACATCGTTATCGATCAGTTCGAGATACCCCCCTTCCTGCTGCCGATCTACCAGGCCTGCGGAACCGAGTACGGGGTGCCGTGGCAGGTGCTCGCCTCGATCAACAAGATCGAAACCGGATTCGGCACCAACCTCAATGTCTCCTCGGCTGGCGCAACCGGCTGGATGCAGTTCATGCCCGAGACCTGGCAGGCCTACGGAGTAGACGCAAACGAAGACGGCAAGAAGGATCCATACAACCCGGTGGACGCAATCTGCGCCGCTGGCCGCTACCTCAAGGCCGCCGGTGCCGAGGACGATCTACGCGGTGCGATCTTCTCCTACAACCACGCCGACTGGTATGTGGACGAGGTCATCCTCTACGCCAACCAGTACGCCAAGCTCCCGGACGACCTGATCGGCTCGCTGACCGGCTTGACCGAAGGGGCGCACTTCCCGGTAGCGGCTAACTCGCGGTACGCAGACGACATCTCCGAGCGCGATGCCCTGCGCCGCTCGAAGACCAACCGGGTCGAGCCCGGCAACGCCGCCGATGTGGTCTCGAGCTCCCCCACCCGTAGAGGTATCAACGTCTACTCGAGGGTTGATGCACCGGTCGTCGCGGTCAATGACGGAGTGATCAGAGAGATCGGCAAGTCCAAAAAGCTCGGCAACTACATAGTCCTCCAGGATGCCTATGGAAACCGCTACACGTACGCGGACCTCGGCACGGTCGAAGCCACCTACCCCGCACCGCGCGAGCGCTTCGGCAAGCGAGGAAGCAACGAAGCCGACCCCGAGGCAGATCCTCAGCCGGACAAGGCGGCGAGCGCCGGGGACAACACGAACGGCGATTCAGCACCGGCCGGGTCGGAGCTGCGCGCCGCAGACCGGGCCGAGACCCGTCAGATCGAGCAGCAGCTCTCGACCGACGAGGCCACACAGGTCGCCAGCGATCTCTTGGGCAGCGGCCAGACCTCGGCTGCTGGTGATGTCTCCAACTCGGCTCTGCGCGACTACTTCGGCACCATCCTCCGCTTCGACCGTCGGACGATGGAGATGCGTCCGCTGAAGGTCGGCTCGCAGGTAACCGGCGGCACCGTGCTGGGCCGGATCGGTGAGTCAGAGGCCCCGCATATCCACTTCTCGATCCGGCCAGCCGGACGCGGTGCACCGAACATCGACCCCAAGCCGATCCTCGACGGCTGGAAGCTGCTCGAGTCGACCGCGATCTATCGCGCCACCGGCAAGACCCCGTTCGGCAACGGAGCCTCGGTCGGGCAGATCCTGCTGATGAGCAAGCCGATGCTCGAGCGCAAGGTGCTGGCCGATCCGAAGATCGACATCTATGAATGTGGACAGCTCGACATCCGCTCAGGACAGATCAACCGTCGAGTCCTCGCAGCCCTCGCCTACCTGGTCGAGCGCGGCTACAGACTCACGATCACCTCGCTCAAGTGCGGACACAGCTTCTACACGAGCTCCGGCAACGTCAGCGCCCACTCCTCGGGCAATGCGGTCGATATCGCCGCGGTCAACGGAATCCCGATCCTCGGCCATCAGGGCAAGGGGTCGATCACCGAAATGGTGGTGCGCGATCTGATGAAGCTGCAGGGGACGATGGCCGCTGATCAGATCATCTCGCTGATGTCGCTCGGCGGATCGACTTTTGCGATGGCCGACCACGATGATCACATCCACCTCGGCTTCTCTCCTCCTTACGCCAACGACGCTCAGCTGGCTCGCCTCTCACAGGTGCTGAAGCCCGAGCAGTGGAAGCGTCTGATCCAGCGGATCGGGGAGATCGACAACCCGAAGATCACCTCAGGCGCCAAGGCCAAAGCAAAGGCCAAGAAGTCCAAGCGTCACGCCAAGCGCGACCACACCACCGACTAGCGGCAAAGAGCGCTGCTCAGATACTCAGGATCTCGCTGAGGCCAACGCGGCTTCCAGCTCTTGGACCACATCACCCGAGCAGACGACCTCGGCCATATCGTCGTAGGGCGTTGGTCCTTGGGTAACGATGGCGACCTTGCCGCCTGCGGCGGCAGTGACCTCGGGCAGGCCAGCAACCGGATACACCTCGAGCGAAGACCCGATGCAAACCAGCAGATCGGCTGCGGCGGCCAGCTGGGTAGCGTGGAGCATCTCGTCGGGCGGGAGCATCTCGCCGAACAGGACCACATCGGGACGCAGCGCACTCTGACAGAGCGGACAGGCAGCTATGCCTTCGGCGTCGAAGCGCTCATCCAGATCCTCCAAGAGCACCTTTGCCCCGCAGGCCGAGCAGCTCGAGGTGCGGATCGACCCGTGAACCTCGATCACCTCCTGCTGGCCGGCGCGCTCGTGCAGGGTGTCGATGTTCTGGGTCACGACTGCGCGGATCTGACCGTCGCGCTCCATCTCGACCAGCACCTCGTGAGCGCGGTTGGGCTGAATATCGGAAAGCGCTTGAAGTCGCTCACGGTAGAAGGACCAGAAGAGCGCCGGATCGCGCTGGAAGGAATCGATGTGAGCGACCTCCATCGGGTTGACCTTCTCCCAGATTCCCGTCCCGGGAGTGCGGAAATCAGGGATACCCGACGGAACCGAGATACCCGCGCCGGTCAGCACCACAACCGAATCTGAGCCGGCGATCAACTCGCCGAGCCTACGCGCCTCGTCGCTCACGACCAGCGAACAGCCAGGGTCACTCGCCGCGCCATGAAGGCGTGCGCTTGGCGAGGAATGCGGAGATCCCTTCCTTGGCATCTGCGGAGAGGAATGCGGCGGCAAAGCCTGCCTTTTCATCCTCTATGCCTTGATCGAGATCGCCCGCAGCTGAGACGCGCTTGATCTGCTCGAGGGCAAGAGGTGCCTGGCCAGCAAGCCTGCCTGCCCAGGAGAGAGCGGTCTCGAAGAGCTCATGGTCAGGGACGACCCTGTTGGCCAGACCGAGATCTCCGGCCTGGTCGCTCAGGATCGCGTCGCCGATCAGGTTCATCTCGAGCGCCTTGGCATTACCGACCAGTCGTGGCAGACGCTGGGTGCCTCCAAATCCGGGGATGATTCCCAATTTGATCTCGGGCTGGCCGAACACGGCAGAGCGTGCAGCGATCCGGAAATCACAGGCCATCGCGATCTCGCAGCCGCCGCCGAAGGCGAGGCCGTTGACTGCGGCCACCGTGGCCACACCGGAGCGACCGAAATCGCGGAGGAGGCTGTGTGCCTTGGAGATCAACTCAGCACCGGTCGTCTCGTCCATCTCGGTGAACGCCTTGATGTCGGCACCGGCCGAGTAGACCAGTGGAATCGAGGACGCCAGAACCATCGCGCGCACTTCATCGGAATCGTTGACGCGCTTCCAGACCTTGCCGAGGTCCTCGATCACCTGAGGGGAGATCGCGTTCATCGGCGGGTTCATCAACCAGGCGATCGCCACATCCCCGCGCGTCTCGAGCTTTACCGTGTCGGCCTGTTCGCCATCGTCGGGTTGCGGGTACGCGTAGAAGCCCTGGCCGGACTTCATCCCGAGGCGGCCCTGCGAGACGAGTCGGCGAAGAATCCTGGGTGGAGCAAATCGCGCGCCATGCTCGGCCTCGGCGGCCTCCAGCTTTGCGAGAACCTCGTCGAGCCCAAGCATGTCGGCCTTCCAAAACGGCGGGAAGAGGTTGCGGCGAGGATCGAAGCCCGCGCCGGCCATCATCCCTACATCGATATCGCGTGCCGATGCGACGCCTTCTTCGAGCAACAGACACGCCTCGACCAGCGCCTTCATACCCATCAGCTCGGCTACTGATTCGGCATCGGGCTCGGCATCTCCGGGCACCTGAGGCTCACCATTTGCGTAGAAGCCCTCTCCCCCGGTCTTCGCGCCTAGCTTTCCCTCGGCTGCGAGCTTGCGCATTCCCTGATGTACATAGAAGCTCTCGCCGTAGGACTTCTCGAGGTGCTCGGCAACGTGAGAGACGGTGTCGAGTCCGAGCAGGTCGCAGAGGAAGAACGGCCCCATCGGAGCTGCGTTCTGCGCGGTGATCGCCTCATCTACGGCCTTGACCGAGAGTCCGCCCTGCTCTTGAGCGCGCCAGACCTCGCCGACCGCGGACATCAGGATGCGGTTGACAACGAACCCGGGCACCTCGGTGCAGGTGATCGGCTGCTTACGGATGGTCTGGGCAAAGTTGTAGGCAGCCGCGACGGTGTCGTCATCGGTCTGCTCTCCCGAGATCACCTCGACCAACGGCAGCACCGAGGCCGGGTAGAAGAAGTGGAAGCCGACCACCTTGTCGGGGCGAAGGGTCGCAGTAGCCATCTCGGAGATCGAAAGGGACGAAGTATTGGAAGCGAGAATGGCGTGGCCGGGGGTAGAAGCGTCTAGTTCGGCGAAAACCTGCTTTTTGATCTCCATCTTCTCCGGGACCGCCTCGATCACGAAGTCGACATCGCCCAACTCTTCGTAGGTGACGGTGCCGGTTATCCGACCCATCACCTCGGCGAGGCGCTCATCGGCCTCTACCTGCGTGATCTTCTCCTTCTTCACGAGACGGCCCAGCTGACCGGCGGTGACCTCACGGGCCTTCTCGATCGCGTGGTCCACGAACTGCTGGTCGACATCTTTGACCACCACGGGAATGTCGGCCGCGGCGATCACCTGGGCGATCTCTCCGCCCATCGTTCCGCCACCGATCACTGCTGCCTTGGATACGAACATCGAGGCGGAAGGCTAGCGACTAGGATCAGGTGAATGTCCCCAGGCGAGCACTCAGGCAGCGAAGCCTTCAAGTCGATCATCCAAGTCGAGTTCGCCGCAAAGCGGAAGCTCTCACCGCAGGTAATCGAACACGAGTACGGCTGGGCCGGCATCAACCCAGAGATCCCCTTGATCTGGGATGCGAACTTCCTGGCGATAGAAGACCCGACTGCGACCGCTGAGCGGGTGATCGATATCGGGGACGAGATCCTCGGCTCACGCGGGCTCGAACACCGCAAGGTGGAGGTCACCCACACCGACTCCAAAGCGGGTGAGGAATTGGTCACGAGCTTGAAGGCCCTCAACCCCCGATGGGAGCCCTCGGCCGAGGTCTACATGCCCTATCTGGGTGAGCCGGAACGGAGACTGGAGTTCGAAGGACGCGAGGTGACGGGCGAGCAGATACTCGAAGGGCGCGAAGAGATCGCCACCGAAGCAGCAGGAGCGAACCACACGCCGGAGTCGATGCGCCAGCTACTGCGCTTCGAAGACACGGCGATCGAAGGGCTAGGCGGCGCCTGGTTTGCAGCCGGCGAGCCTCCCGACGGCTTCTGTCAGCTGCTGCTGCATCCAGATCGGGTCGGTCAAGTCGAAAACGTCGGGACGATGAGCCGGTCGCGAGGCAAGGGGCTTGCCTCCGCGGCGATCGCAGCCGCAATCGCCGCCTCGAGGCAGCGCGGCGACGACCTCCTCTACATCGTGGCCGACGCTGGCGACTGGCCACAGCACCTCTACGAAAAGCTCGGGTTCAGCGCGAGCGGCCAACTCGCCTCGGCCACGCTGAAGCCGCCGTCCGAGATCACCTGAAGGCCGTACGCCTCTTTCTCGGAAAAGAAAACGCCCGGCCGCGCTCTAGGCGTGACCGGGCGTAAAAACGCTGCCTTGAACCGAGGCGACTAGGCCTTGGCTGGCTCCTTCTCGGGGGCGGAACCGTTGGAGGATCCCTCATCGGCACCGCGGCCCATCAGGACCTCCTTGGCGATCACCAGACGCTGGATCTGGGAGGTTCCTTCGTAGAGCTGCATGAGCTTGGCGTCACGCATCAGCTTCTCTACCGGGTACTCCTTGATGTAGCCGTATCCACCGAATACCTGAACGGCGTCGGTCGTGACCTCCATGCAGGTATCTGCCGCAAACCTCTTGGCGTGCGAGCAGATCAGCGTGTTGCGCTGACCCTGATCGAGCATTACTGCCGACTTCCAGACCAGCAGACGAGCGGCCTCGATCTTGGTCGACATATCGGCTATCAGGAACGAGATGCCCTGATTCATCGCGATCGGCATTCCGAACTGGACACGCTCCTTGGAGTAATCGGATGCGTGCTCGAAAGCCGCGCGTGCGATACCCACGGCCATCGCAGCTACTCCGGGACGGGTGCGGTCGAGAGTCATCATCGCGAGCTTGAACCCGTGATTTTCCTCACCGAGCAGATTGCCCTCGGGGATCTCGGTCTCGTTGAAGGTGATGGTGGCGGTGTTGGATGCCCGCTGACCCATCTTGTCTTCCTTCTTGTCGACTACGACCGTGTCGTCCTTCGGGACGAGGAAGGCCGAGATACCGCGGTGGCCGGCGTCCTTGTCGGTCTTGGCGTAGACCGTGAAGTAATCGGCGTAGCCACCGTTGGTGATGAAGCACTTGGAACCGTTGATGACGTACTTGTCGCCCTTCTTGGTCGCAGTGGTCTTCATGCCGGACACATCGGATCCAGCGTCGGGCTCGGTGAGACAGAAGGACGCGAGCTTGGGGCTCTCGACCAGATCACCGAAGAACTCCTTCTGGAGCTCGTCGCTGCCGCCGAGCGCGACCGGAGCCGAGGCGAGGCCGTTGGCTGCGATCGAGGTGCCGATACCGGAGCAGCCCCAGCCGAGCTCTTCCTCGATCAGCACGCCGTCGAAGAAGCTCATGCCTGGTCCGCCGTACTCAGACGGGACGTGGGTGGTGAGGATTCCGACCTCATGGGCCTTCTCGAGAACCTCCTGAGGCCAACCGCCGTCCTTGTCGAGCTCTGCCGCAACCGGACGCATCTCCTTCTCGGCGAAGTCGTGCGCCATCTCCTGGATTGCCTTCTGCTCATCAGTGAGTGTGAAATCGACCATGTCTTACGCTCCTTTTCCGGCTCCTGTAAAGAGCCATCAATTCCGTTTAAGCCTTGTGACTGGCGAGAAGATTGACTCGCGAGTCAACAATGCGAAGCCTAGCGGATTGCGGAGGCGAATCTGAGTCCTGGCGCCGAAGCGAGCGAGTTACTCCGCGACTAGGCTCAAAGTCGTGCCCCTGCCGATCGGAATCACCTCCCCCACCTTGATGGTTGTCCTGCTGGTCGTAGTCGTGATTGCGCTGCCCTTGGCAGGAGCGATCTTTGCGATCGGCTCGAGAGGCGCGTACCGCGGAATCGGAGGGGGACCGCTGTCGATGGACCGCGAGGACCCCGATCAAGCAAGCAGCGGGGATGCGGCCTCGGCAAAGGAGGAGGTCAGACAGATGGTCGAAGCGGCCAACTACCGACGCGAAAAGCGCGGCGAAGACCTCGTAGACGTCGATGACGAGGTCGAGCGTCTCATGAGCGCGGTGCACTCCGAAGACCCCGAGCTACGGGAGGAGATCCGGCAGGTGGTAGTCGCCAACAACGAACGGCGCGCACGGCGAGGAGAGGAACCTCTCGATGTGGACGAAGAGGTCACCCGCAGGCTGCGCGCGATCGACAGCTGACCCAGCGACTGAATTTCCCCGGATCTTCACCTTCGAGGGCACAAGCGATATACAGTTCCCGACACGAGCATGAGCGACGAAATGGACATCGGCGGAGAGTTCGAACCCGTGGAGGATCTGGAAGACGATCTAGACGAGGGTGGCTTGGCCTTCGATGACGAAGAGGAAGAGGACGAGGGCGCAGACGTCGAAGGACTTGCGGCTGAACAGGCGGTAGAGCTCGAACAGATGCTGGTCCAGCCCGGCACCTACTTCAACCCTCAGACCGAGGTGGTGGTGATCGTCGACGACTCGACCTCGCTCGATCAGGAGATCTTCAACATGGAGGCCTACGAAGGCGCCGACTGGGTCAAGGTCTCCGAGGAGAGCGCGGTCGACGAGGACGAGCGCGACCGTTTGCTGGAGGAGTTCCAGACCCACTACCACGCCGGTAACGAAGGGTCGCTCTCCGAGACCGCACTGGAGCAGGACGACGGCGAGTCCGACGAGGGCGAGACCGGCCAAGACCCCGGTCGCGAGGACTGATGGCGCTCCTCGAGGCTGGCAAGTCGGCTCCACTCTTCACGCTGCCTGATCAGGCAGGCGAAAAGGTTTCACTCAAGTCACTTCGCGGCAAACCAGTCGTTCTCTACTTCTACCCCCGCGCCGACACCCCTGGCTGCACCGTCCAGGCTTGTGGAATCCGCGATCACCGGGCTGAATTGAAGAAGGCGGGCGCAACGGTGCTCGGGGTCAGCCCCGACACGGTCGAGGCGGTCGCAAAGTTCGACTCGAAACACTCGCTCGACTTCACCTTGCTGGCCGACGAGGACCACAAGGTCGCCGACAAGTACGGCGTCTGGGTAGAGAAGAGCATGTACGGCAAGAAGTATTGGGGTGTTCAGCGCGCGACCTATGTGATCGACGCCAAGGGCAAGATCGCCCAGGTGATCGAGAAAGCGTCACCCAAGACCCACGCCGATGATGTGCTGAAGCTGGTCTCCGAGATCAGCTGACGCGGCTGTCTAGATCGCGACGACGACGAAGAAGGTCGCGTAGAGGAGACCCCAACCGGCAACGGCCCAACCGTTGAAGCGATCCAATCTGTGCAGCGCAAGCCAGGCGATCGCGCCGCCGAGCAGGCCCAGGACGATCGAAAGCGATGCGTAGCCCGAGAGATCCCAGCCGGTGAAGATCAATCCGATCCCAACCGGAATGGTGGACTGGAAGACCATCGCTCCGGTGATATTGCCGAGCGCAAGCGAGTCCTTGTTGTCGCGAATCCAGAAGAAGCTGTTGACCTTCTCGGGAAGCTCTGTGGCGAGCGGAGCAAGGATCAACGACAGAACGAGTGCCGCAACGCCAAGAGACTCGGCCACCTTGAGCAACTCTTCCACGAAGAGGTGCGCGCCTCCGACCATCGCGCCCAAGCCCACCAGGGCCTGAATGAGGATCAAGGCGATCGGCGGCTCGGGGCGGTTCGAGACTCGATCCATGATCAGGCGATCGAGGCTCTCCTCGGCTTGAGCCTCGCCGCCGCTGGTGAGCGTCCTTCTCACGTACCACGCGTAGCCGATGAAGAAGACGATCCCCAAAGCGATGCGGATCTCCTGTGGTGCACCGAATCCAAACGGCAGGGCAAGCCCGAAGAACACCATGAAGAAGACGAGATCGCGCTCGACGGTAGGGGCGTGGGCATCGAGGGTGGTGCCTGTTGCCCTGCGGTGGCGATAGGCGAGCGCCGAGATACCGACCAGCATCATCGCGATCGTCGCAAGCATGAAAGGCGCACCGACGATCGCGCCGATCGCGACCTCCTCCTCCTTGCTTCCGCCGAGCAGGGCCACGATCGCGATCAAGGTCTCGGGCAAGGCCGTGCCAACAGCGGCGAGGATGCTCCCCACCGCGCCCTCGCCAAGCGACATACGGTGGCCCAGCCACTCGATCGCGTTGGTGAACAGCAGTGCACCGGTGAGGATCACCGCAAAACTGACGAAGAGGAGAAGTACTTCCATTGGAGGCTGAAATCTAGAGGGTCGAGGGGATCATGCGACGAAGAAGACGATCGCCAGGACCAGATAGAGCGCCAGCAATTGGGCGCCTTCGAACCAGGTCGATTCGCCCTCCTTGGTCACCTGATAAGCAGCGAGGATCGCGAGGATTGCTCCCGCCAACTCGAAGCCGTTGAAGACGAGCGGCATCGGGAACGGGCCGAGAAAGAATGAGCAGAGCACCAGAACCGGCGCGACGAAGAGAGCGATCTGGACGCTCGAGCCGATCGAGATGTTGACCGAGAGATCCATCTTGTCCTTCATCGCAAACAACACCGCGACCCAGTGTTCGGCGGCGTTACCGACTATCGCAACCACGATCACCCCGATGAAGAACTGACTGATCCCAATCGACTCGGAGGCATCTGAGATCGATCCAACCAGGATCTCTGACATGACGCCAACCGCAACGCCGGCGATCGCAAGAGCAATCACCGAGCCCTTGACCGACCAGCCCCATGTGTCCTCGGCTGTCTCCTCGGCTACAGGATTGAAGATGTCGCGGTGGGTGCGGAGGCTGAACAGCAGACCCAGCAGGTAGGTGACGATCAAGACCACTGCGACAGCCAGAGATAGCCCCTCGACGGTCGAGTCGTACCTGATGCTCTCCGGTCCGATCTTGGGCAGGCCGGTGCCCTGAACCAGTTCATAAACGGCCGGCATCACCAGAGCGCCCATGGCCAGGAAGAGCATCAGGGCCTGCACGTTGGCCGCGGTGCGATCGAACTTCTGGACGAGCTTCTTCGTCTTGAGGCCGCCGATCAACATCGAGGCGCCGAGCACCAAGAGGATGTTGCCGAGGATCGAGCCGATCAGAGACGCCTTGACGACTTCCTGAAGACCGGCTCCGAGCGCAAACAGAGCGATGATCAGCTCAGGGGCGTTTCCGAAGGTGACGTTCAACAGGCCGCCTACGCCTGGCCCTGACCTTGCGGCCAGCTCCTCGGTTGCTCTGCCCATCAGGGCGGCGGTGGGGATGATGCCGAGCGCTGAGCAGACGAAGACGATCGTTGCCGAGGCATGTGTCAGCTCCAACGCGATCGCGAGCGGGATGAAGGGAAGGAGCAGATAGGGCCAACCGTGGGCCGAGGCGAAAAAGGATGCATTGATCGCGGGCGTACCTCCCCCGGTCTTGCGCTTTCGATTAGAGCTCTTCTGACTCATTTAGAGCCGCCAACGCCAGCAGGCGGATCAATACCGTATCGGCGCATCCCGTCCTCTATCTCGGCGATCACCGTCTCGAGCACCTTGACCCTCGCGTAGCGCTTGGAGTTCGCCTCGACCAAGTGCCAGCGGGCCGCCGGTCCGCAATCGGTGCGGTCGAGCATCTCCTCTACCGCAGCCTCGTAGGCGGGGCGCTTTTCGCGGTTGCGCCAGTCCTCGTCGGTCAACTTCCAGGACTTCAACGGATCTCGATCGCGGCGCTCGAACCGCTCCAACTGCTCGTCATCGGATATCTCGAGCCAGAACTTGATCAGGATCATCCCCTCCTCTGCGAGCGACTGCTCGAACGCATTGATCTCCTGATAAGCGCGCTGCCACTGATCTTCGCTGGCAAAACCCTCGACTCTCTCCACCAGTACCCGGCCGTACCAAGAGCGATCGAAGACGCTCATGCCTCCCCACCCGGGGATGTGCGGCCAAAAGCGCCAGAGGAAGTGGTGACGGCGCTCATCGTGGGTCGGGGCAGCGAACTGAGACACCTTGACATGTCGCGGATCGAGCGGCTGCACGAGCCGTTTGATCGCCCCTCCCTTACCGGCAGCGTCCCAGCCTTCGAATACCACGCAAACCGGAGGACCGAGCCCGTCGTGGGTTGCAGAGCCGGGGTCTACCAAGGGGCGCTGGCCGCCGAGCGAAAGCCTCAGCTCGCTGAGTCGGGACCAGCTTGCCTCGAGACGTCGTTGCTCCTCTCCGGATTCGAGCGAAAGCGAGAGATCGAGTTCCCGAAGGCGGGTCAAAGATTCCTCATCTGGTTCCTGGAGCGTAGATCCCAGGGCCTTGCTCAGGTTGTTCCTGGCTGACGACGAGAGCGAGGGGCAGCAGCAAAGTGGCCAGTGCAATCAGCAGGATTCCGACTCCGATCAAGAGCTTGAGCTTGAACAGGTGTCCGAGGATCCCGACCAGGAAGCCGATCAGCATCAGGTAGAGATACGGGCTGATCGTCTGCGGAAGCGCAAGAGCAAATTCGACCGTAAATGGCATGTGTCGATTATCGGCCACGGGGGCGCCTGCGTGAGTAGCCGGCGAAGGCGCCTTCGCCTCTGCGGCCTATCATCTCCGCCGATGCACGCAAAAAAGGGCACCGACGCCCCCACCTCGGTGGGTGACGAGCGCAAGAGACTTGCCGAAGCCGGGTACCTGGCCGACGAATCAGCTGCGCTCGTCTCGTTCCTTGCCGAGAGACTTGACAAGCCAGTTCTGGTCGAAGGTCCTGCGGGAGTAGGCAAGACGGAACTCGCCAAAGCGGTCGCGCGGGCTACAGGCAGGCCGCTGGTACGGCTCCAGTGTTACGAGGGACTCGACGAGGCAAAGGCCCTCTACGAATGGAACTACCGCCGACAGCTGCTCCACATCCAGTCGCGAGCAGCAAGCGACGACGACTCCGCAGACGAGGTGGAAAACGAGATCTTCGGCAAGAAATTCCTGCTCGAGCGCCCGCTGCTGACCGCGATCGCCTCCAGCGAACCAGTGGTTTTGCTGATCGACGAGATCGACAAGACCGATCAGGAGTTCGAAGCGATGCTGCTGGAGGTTCTCTCGGAGTTCCAGATCTCGATACCCGAGCTAGGGCCGGTCGAAGCGACGACCCAACCGATCGTCTTCTTGACCTCGAACGACTCGCGGGAGCTGACCGAGGCGCTGAAGCGCCGCTGTCTCTACCTCTGGATCGACTACCCGAGCCGCGAACGGGAACTCGAGATAGTCAGGCTCCATGTGCCCGATCTCGACCCCAAACTCGCAGAGAAGATGGTGGATGTGGTCCAGGAGATCCGCGAGCTCGACCTGAAAAAGCCCCCGTCGCTCGCCGAGTCGATCGACTGGGCGAGGACCCTGCTGCTGATCGGTGCCGACGACATCGACCGCGAAACGCTCGAGCAGTCGCTGAGCATCATCGTCAAACACCGCACCGACATAGATCTGATCGCCGAACGGGTGGCCGTGAAGCTCTCAGGCCCAGAGCCGACCGGCCAGACGAGCTGACGCTGTGGCCTCGAGCCTCGCACCGGGGCTGCTGAGCTTCTTCGAGGAGCTACGCACCGAAGGAGTCGCGATCGGCACCTCGGAGATCCTCGACTCCTTCAACGCGGTCGGCGAGATCACCTGGACCAACCGCGAGGACTTCCGCGAAGCGCTGGCAGCCACCGTTGCCAAGTCGCAGGAGGACCGACGGATCTTCGACCTCGTATTCGATCGGCACTTCTTCAGGGCCGCCGAGCAGGAGGCACTCGAAATGGACCTCGGTGAGGGGCAACAGAACCGACACGAAGGATCGAACCGGATCGACCTCGACCAACTGAGGGACGCAATACGCGACGCGATCGTCGAAGGTCGCGACGGCGAGATGAGCGACCTGGCTCAACTTGCGATAGCGGCGTTCGGGCCTCAGGGAGAGCGCTCCGGAGTGATCGGAGTCGATGTGCAGCGAATTCGCCGCGAGCTGGGTCTGAATACCGGAGGAACCGACCCGGCCCGCCTGGATCCGGATGCGGTTCGCAAGTTCGAAAAGCACCTGCGGCGCGAACTAGAGCGGGGATCGATCGAACGAGCCGGAAAGCTCCCGCCAGCAAAGCCGCTAGCCGAGCTTGATCGCGCCCTGCCCGGCAGCCCGACTCAGGATCTCGCCGCCGTCCACAAGGCGGTCACCCAGCTGAAGCGCCGGATCGCGACGCTCGGTCACGAACAGAGGGGCAGGCGGCGCAGCCAGATCGTCGATGTCCGAAAGACGATGCGCTCGTCGCTGGAGACCGGCGGTGTGCCACTGAACCTGCGCTACCGGAACCGGCGCCCGCGCCGGCCGGAGATCTTCGTCTGCTGCGATGTCTCGACCTCGGTCAGTTCATCGAGCGTGTTCTTCCTCTCGGTGCTGCACGCTCTGCACGATTCGTTCCGCAAGCTGCGGAGCTTCGTCTTCATCGAGAGGATCAGCGAGATCACCGAGATCTTCGAGCAAGAGCGTGACTTCAGGAAGATCTCGGAGAAGATCACGAGCCACGGCGGGGTGGCAGACATCTCCGGCTACACCGACTACGGGCGGGTCTGGCTGGAGTTCGAGGAGTTGATCCACGACGACCTCGGACCCCGCTCGACCGTGATCATCCTGGGCGATGCCCGGGCTAATGGACGCGACCCCCACGCCGAAGCTTTCGGCAAGATCGCCGAGCGCGCCGGTCACACCTACTGGCTCAACCCCGAACCAAGGCTCTACTGGAACTACGGCGACTCGGTGATGCGCGCTTACGAGAACCGGTGTGACGGCGCCTTCGAGTGCTGGACCACCCAACACCTCGAATCATTCGTCAACCTGATCGCCTCCTCGCCGGGTCGAGCACCAACCGTCTGAGACGACGGGGAGTTATGAGCGACGAGGGACGAGGGGGCATAGAGATCGATGGCCTTGCGCATCGCTACGACGATCTGTGGGCGCTCGAGGCAGTCGGTCTCACGGTCGCGCCGAACGAGGTGGTCGGGCTGGTCGGCCCCTCGGGTTGCGGAAAGTCGACTCTGCTCGGGATCGTCTGTGGTCTGATCGAACAGAGCCAGGGCATCGTGCGCGTAGGCGAGAGCGAGGACCTCGAAGGGAGGCTGGGGCTTTGCGCCTATATGCCCCAGCGAGATCTGCTCCTGCCCTGGCTTTCGGCGATCGACAATGCAGGTCTGGCGCCCCGACTCTCGGGGCTAGACAAGGACGAATCCCGAGCGCGGGCGCAAGAGACATTCGAACGCTTCGGTCTGGGCGGGTTCGAGCACTCGCTCCCTCAGGAACTGTCGGGGGGCATGCGCCAACGGGTGGCACTGCTTCGAACCCTGATCGCCGACCGACCCGTGCTCTGCCTGGACGAACCTTTTTCCGCACTCGATGCGATCAGCCGGGCCGATCTACAGGTGTGGTTCGGATCGATCCTCACCGAGGTGCCGAGAACCTGTCTGCTGGTCACCCACGATGTCGAAGAGTCTCTCTACCTATGCGACCGAACTCTGGTGCTGAGTGACCGCCCGGGCAAAATCGTCTGCGAGATCAACTCGCCCGCGCCACGGGATCCAGACCGAGCGACTGCGATCAGCCGGCCGGAGTTCGTAGAGGCGAGGAAGATGGCGCTAGAAGCGCTTGGCGGAGAACGGGTCGTCTCGTGAGCCGAGCAGGGAAATCCCGCTGGCTGGCTCCTCTCGCACTGGCGGTGGGGCTGCTCGCGATCTGGCAGATCGCGGCGTCTTGGGGACTGCTCGCAGATGCCCTCTCGATCAAGTCGTTTCTGGTTCCCTCGCCGAGCGAGATAGCGAACTCTCTGTGGCTGGATCGCTCGTTGCTCGGCTCAGCCGCATTGACCACCCTGGTCGAAGTGGTAGCCGGCTTCGCGATTGCCGTGGTGGCCGGAATCGGGTTGGCGCTGCTGATACACAGCTCCGATTCGGCGCGAAGAGCGATCTATCCGCTGCTGGTCGGCTCGCAGACGATCCCGATAATCGCGATCGCTCCGATCCTGGTGGTCTGGTTCGGGTTCGGGCTGGGGCCGAAGCTCGCCATCATCGCGCTGGTCTGCTTCTTTCCCATTACCGTCAACTGCATGGATGGCCTGCGGCGATCTGATCCCGAGCAGATAAGACTGGTGCGATCGCTGGGGGCGAGCAAGGGACAGGTGCTGAGCTGGGTCGAGGTTCCGACCGCTCTGCCCTCCTTTTTCAGCGGAGCCAAGATCGCTGCGGCGGTATCGGTGATCGGCGCGGTATTTGCAGAGTGGTCTGGCTCGGACGCAGGGCTTGGCTACCTGATCCAGATCTCGTCCGCACAGCTGTTGACCGCGCGGATGTTCGCCGCGATCGTGGTCCTTTCTGGCATAGCGATCGCTCTCTTCTGGGCGGTCGGTGCGATCGAGCGCAGGATCGTCTTCTGGCAACAGCCGGAGGCAGGCAGATGAGACTGCGGCGGATCAGCGTATTCCTGCTCTTCCTGGTGGTCTGTCTGGGGCTTGCAGCGTGCAGCGAAAAGAAAGAGGAGGTCGCGGCAGGCGGGCGAGCAAAGCTCGACTTGATGCTCGACTTCTACGTCAACCCTGACCATGCCGGTCTGTTGGTGGCAGAGCGTCGGGGCTACTTCGAACAAGCAGGGTTGGATGTGAACCTGCGGGTCCCCTCCGACCCCTCGGCCCCGCTCAAGCAGGTCGCCGCCGGCCGATCTGATCTTGCTATCTCCTACGCGCCCGAGGTGATAACCGCTCGCTCCCAAGGGCTTCCGGTACGAGCAATTGCGGCGATCGTGGATGAGCCGCTGACTTCCTTGATCTGGCTGCCTGCAAGCGGAATCGCCGACCCGGTCGACCTCTCGGGAAAGACGGTTGCGACCGCGGGGATCCCGTACCAGGCTGACTATATGAACACGATCCTCGATGCCGCCGGTGTGCCAGCAGCATCGGTCAGCCAGGTGAATGTCGGGCTAGGGCTGCTGCCGGCGTTGCTTGGCGGAAGAGCCGACGCGATCCTCGGCGGATTCAGGAACGTCGAAGGAGTCGAGCTCACACAGCGCGGCGATGACCCCACGATCCTGCCCGTAGACGAGGTGGGCGTTCCGACCTACGACGAGTTGGTGCTGGTCGCCTCAGAGGACACGATCGATCAGCGGCCCGAGGAGCTGAGGCTTTTCATCTCGGCTCTTGCCAAGGGGACAACTGCCGCAGTCAGCGACCCCGCACTGGCCACCAGATCTGTCCTGGCCGCCGGAGATGGGCTCGACCCGTCGCTCACCGCAGCAGAGGTAGCCGCCACCCTGCCGCTGCTGAAAGGATCCGCAACTGCCCCCTACGGCTGGATGAACCCCAACGAGTGGGCGAACTTCGCGGCTTGGATGAAGGCCGAAGGCCTGATCGGAGATCTGCCTCAGGTCGAGGAGATGATCACGAGCGACTTCCTCCCGCCCGCTCCAGAGCCGCGCTAGGAGGACTCGCGGCCTGACCGGCCGCTGGTAGGGGTCAGAGGGTCTTTTCGAACAGGCGGTAGCGCTTGACCACGGTGCCGCCCATGCCTTCCATCGCCTTGTTCATCGGCTTGTTGGTTTCGAGAATCCAACCTTGATCTCCACCGCCAACTCCGGTGCGCTTGGCCGTCTCGAGGTGACGTATGTAGAAGGCGGCGGCGATGCCCAGGTGCTGGTGCTCGGGCTTGACACCGAGCGCGAATACACGCACCTGATCGATCTTGCGCCTGCCCAGCAGGAACTTCAGCCAACCGAAGGGCAGCAATCTTCCGTTCATCTTCTTCAGGACCTGATTGATGTCAGGCAGCGTGAGCGCTGCACCGAGAATCTCCCCGTCGCGCTCGGCGATCATCGCCCACTCCTCGCTGAGGATCTGCTTCAGGTTCTTGGCCTGGAACTCGACCTCGGCGTCGGTTATCGGAACGAAGCCCCAATTTTTGCCCCACGCCTCGTTGTAGACCTCCATGAACCTCGCTATCTCCTTGTCGAGTTCCCGGCGGCGCATGTTTCGCACGATGACTCCGTGCTTTTCCATCTCCTCGGCGGCGGCGTGGATCATCGGCGTGAACATCTCTCCTTCGGCGAGCGTTCCGACCTGGAGGTCCCACATCTGGAGATCCATCGCCTTGCCGTAGCCGAGAGCCTCGATCTGCTCCCGGTAGTAGGGCGGATGCCAAGGCTCGAGGATCATCGGATGCAGGTCGTAGCCGTCGATCAGAAGACCGCACTCGTCGTTGGTGGTGAAATCCATCGGCCCGATCATCCGCTTGCGCCCCTTGGCGCGTGCCCACTCCTCGGCAGCGTCGAACAGGGCCCGGAAGACCTCGGGGTCGTCGATCGAGTCGATGAACCCGAACTGGGCGTCAGAGCCACCCTGGTATTCGTCCCAGCGATGATCGATCTGGACGGTGATCCGGCCGACCACCTCGCCGTCGCGGACCGCGAGCAGGTACTCGGCCTCGGCGTGCTGGAAATATGGGTTCTTCTCACGGTCGAGGAACTCTCGCCGCTCGATTATCAGCGGGGGGACCCAAGGCGTGCCACGGTGCAGGCGGTAAGGCAGCTTGATGAAGCGATCGAGGTCGCGACGGCCGGAAACGTGCACAATCTGCAACTGAGAGTGGTCCGCCACGCTTGTCAACCTACACTCTTCACGGATGGCAAATACGCCCCAAACCCAAACAGCACCGGTCGATGTATTCGAGAAGGTCCGCGGGCATGAGCGCGCAGAGCAACTCGAGGCTGCGAAAAAGCACGATCTGCTGCCCTACTTCCGCCTGCTCGAGTCCGAGGCCGGACCAGTCGTGGATATGGAGGGCCGCGAGACGATCATGCTCGGCTCGAACAACTACCTCGGGCTCACCGCCGACCCGAGAGTGAAGCAGGCCGCTCGCGATGCGCTGGAGCAGTACGGGACCGGAGTGACCGGCTCGAGGCTGCTCAACGGCACCACCCCTCAGCACCTGGAATTGGAGTGCGAACTCGCAGGCTGGATGCAGACCGAAGACGCGATCGTCTTCAGCACCGGCTACCAGTCGAATCTGGGGGCAATCAGCGCGATCCTCGAACCCGGCGACACGGTGATCTGCGATTCAGCAAACCACGCCTCGATCCTCGACGGCTGCAAGCTCTCCGGAGCGAAGCTCCGCCCCTTCCGCCACAACCGCATGGACAAGCTCGAGAGAATGCTCGAGCGGGCAGTAAATGACGGCGGCGGCGTGTTGGTAGTCGTCGACGGAGTGTTTTCGATGGAAGGCGATGTCTGCGACCTGCCCGGCATAGTCGAGCTCTGCCAGCGCTTCGGTGTGAGGCTGATGGTCGATGAGGCCCACGGAGTCGGGGTGCTCGGCGCCCGAGGAGCAGGCGCCTGTGAGATGTTCGGAATGGAAGACAGCGTCGACCTGCGGATGGGAACCTTCTCCAAGAGCCTCGCCTCCTGTGGAGGATTCATCGCCGGATCGGCCGAGGTGATCGAGTTCATGCGGATCTCCTCCCGCTCCTTCATCTTCAGCGCCTCGGCTGTCCCCGCTGCCACCGGCGCCGCGCTTGCGGCGCTGCGGATAATCCGCGATGAGGGTCCGGCGCTATTCGAAAAACTCCTCGGAAACGCCTCCTACCTGCGCGATGGCTTTCGGAATCTGGGGCTGCAAGTGGTCGAGCCCGGAACGCTCCCTGATGGCAGCGAGGCGACCACTCCGGTCGTACCCGTCGTGGTTGGTGAGGACTGGCAAGCGGTGCTGCTTTGGAAGGCGCTCTTCGATGCCGGGGTCTACACGAACGTTGCGATCCATCCCGCAGTGCCCCCAGGCGGAGCGCTGCTGAGAACGAGTCTGATGGCGACCCACGAAACCGAGCATCTAGACCGTGCGTTGGAGACGGTCGAGCGGGTCATCGCCGACTTCCCTGACCTACCCAGGGTTTGAACTTCCAAAAAAGTTGCTCTTAGCGGGCGACTCGTTCAGGCACCCTGCACGAGGGCGTGTCAGCGCGATATGTTTTCGCAGCCGCGCGCCTTCGGGAGAGAAGGCAAGCGGGAAGGGCCTCAGCCCGACCCCGAACCGAGGCGACCCGACCAAGGTCGATGAGGGAAGCGTGAGCCACATTTGAAATTCGCCCCGAAACCCTTGACAGGAGGAATCCATGACGACTGCTGCACCGGCAACCAAGACCAAGGCCGCAAAGAAGACTGCAAAGCCGAAGACTCGCAAGGCCAAGGCCGCCGGAAGCAAGGGGCGAAACAGCTCGGACTCCCAGCACATGAAGGCACTCGCCAAGGCAAACGAGGTGAGACTTGCCCGGGCATCACTCAAGCGGCAGATCGCTGCCGGCGACCTGAAGGTCGCAGAGGTGCTGAACGACTATCCCGCCGAGGCAGAGGGAATGACCGTCTCTGAGCTCTTGGCAAGCCAGCGGCGTTGGGGCAGGACCCGCTCACGAAAGCTTCTCTCGCGTCTCGACCTGACCGAGAACAAGCGCATCGGGACCCTGACCGAGCGCCAGCTCTCGCTGCTTACAGCGGCACTGAACGCACCTAGCGCCTGAGCGCCAGCCTCGTTTAGAGCTTGAACCGAGCGCCGCCTGAGCGGCGCGCAAATAGCCGTGAGAAGTACCAGGCGCCTACGCCGAATACGGCGGCCGCAAGCAGTATCCGGACTACCGGAGCAAGCACCGAGCCGAGCAGAGTCCAGCAAAGCGCCAGGGTGATCACCCCGCCGATACCGGCCAGGATCAGGGTGTGGGAGCGGTAACCAGCAAGGTGCTCGCGCAGTGCCAGCTCGAGCCCTGACAAAGAGGCGAGGACCAGTCCGGCGCCGATCATGATCGGTCCGCGGGGAGGCGAAACGAAGAAACCCGCCACCAACAGAACCAAACCAACCAAGACGACGATCTCGGCAAGCGGGAACGACCCCCACGGTGCGGGTGGGCGATCCTTCTCGCGGGGCTGGCGAGATCTACCTCCAGCCATCTCGACCGATCCTGATCACGCGGCTGATCGTAGTCATGGCATAGGGGTCGAGGTGCATCAGCTCTTACCTGATCCTTGCTCGGCGCTGGCAGCCTCAAGCAAGCCCTTTACCCGGTCAGCAATGACCGCCGGGGTCTGGTTGCCGAGCGCAACCTGGTGTACGACTCCACCGGGCAGCAGGAACAGAACGGTCGGACACCCTCCCACCCTGATCAGGTTGGAGAGAGCGCCGTCCGGATCCAGTCCGACCGGATGAGTCCAACCGCGATTCCGGATCAACTCCCTGACCGTTGCGCGATCGTCACGGACATCTATCGCGAGGAAATTCGCCTTGTTCCCGAACCGTCGATACGCAGATTCGAAGACATCTTGTTGATCCTCACAATCACCGCCGCGTGTGAACCAGAAGGAAACGACCGAAGGGCGAGTGAAGACGTCGCAGGAGCGGATGGCGCCATCGAGTCGAACCTCGCAGGCAGGGGTGCGCCGGGCGTCGGCCGGGCACGGACGCTGCGCTGAAACGCAGTCGCTCTGATCGATGTTTGCGTCGCCGATCAGCGGGCCGCGCGCATCGGGCACCGCGAAATCAGGCAACACGAGCCCCGCGTCGTCGCCGCTGCCGAGCACACCACCATCATTTCCGGACACGGAGTTGACCACCGCGATCACGACTACCGCGCAGAAGACGATCCCCACCAGCACCGACCAGACCGCAGGAGGTTTGATTGCCGGCGGCTTCTCCGCTGACTGCTCTTCAGGGCCTCCCTCCGGCTTCTCCGCCTTTTCGGTCAAGGCGCTCCCGCTTGAGCCTGCGGTGATGAAGGAGCGGAAGCCCGTCTGGCGCTGCCTGCGGTAACCGTCTCGAAGAAAGCGAGCGAGGCCGGAATGACCAGCAAGACCGCAGCGAGCGCCACGAGGAGATCGACCACTGTGACCAGCCCGAAGCTGCTGAGAATCGGGGCAACGGAAGGCAGGCCGATCGACCCGAGAGGTCCGGCAACCGCAAGGACCGCAAAGCCTGCAATCACGGTCGCGCCCGAGGAGAGAGTGGCGAAACCGGCCCTCGAATAGGTACTCCTCAGCGCCTCGCCTACCGTTGCTCCGGCCTCCCTCTCCTCCCAGAATCGGGAGGCGAGGATGATGCTGAACTCGGTCGAGACCGCGATCACCAGTGCGCCCAGGGTCACCGACATCGGGTTGAGCGAGTAGCCGGTCGAGGCGACAGCAAGCGAGGACCATCCGGTTGCAATCAGAACCGGAGCGAGCACAGCGAGCATCCGCCACACCGAACGCCAGAGCAGCAGCAGTATCAGCGCGACCGCCGCAATTCCCGCAGCGGGCAGCCACCAGCGGCTCTGCTCGAGGCTCGTATTCGCATCGGCAATGAGCACCTGCAGGCCGGCAACTTCGACTGTGACTCCTGGCGGCGGGCTTGGACCTCCGGGCGGGTCGACCTGCCCGCGGATATCGTCGATCAACGCCTGCTGCTCGTCCAGCGGCCGCACCTTCACACCGAACGAGATCACGGCCTCGTTTCCGACCTTGCCTGTTTCAGGGTCTCGCGTCACCACGGCCTCGGAGAGATATGGGGGTATCGACCTGATCAGCGCCTCAGATCCGGCACGATCGAGCGTCCCGCCGGCGGCGGCAAATAGATCAGTCAACGACGGTGCAGGGCACAAAGCGGCCTGATCACAGCTGGCGGAAGGACCGGAAAAGCCGTGCCTTGCCAGCACGCGTCTCTGGAAATCAGCCATCCAGGCGATAGTCGCGGGATTTGCCAGATCATCGCTCGAAACCAGTACATCGATCTCGCCAGAGATGCCGGTGGTCTTTTCCACCTCGCGGAGTTCCTTCAGCTCGGGAGAGTTGGACGGCGCGAGATCGCGTACATCGGCGTCTACGGGCGTCTGGGAGCTCGCTAGCCAACCGCAGACAGCCAGGACCGCTGCAGCAAGGAGAACGCGGCGAGGCCTGAGCAGCGAAGTGGCAATCGCGAGTTGGGCGGGGCGTCGAAGTCGAGAAGAAACCCACTGCCGCAACGGTGTCGTGGCAGGGCCTCCACCAGCCCCTGGATTCGCGGTTCGACCCATCGACAGGACCGCGAGGCCGCTCCAGAGTGCAATGCCAAGTGCAATCGCTATTCCCGCCACCAGGAGGAAGCCGAATGATCGAACCAGCGGGCTGGCCGAGAGACCGAAGGAGGCGAAGCCGGTCATGGTGGCAAGGCAGGCCAGCGCCAAGACAGGGCCACCCACCCCGGCCGCCCTGACGACCGCCCCCGGCGAATCGAGCCCCCGCTCGCGAGCTTCCGAGAACCTCGCCTGAACCTGGATCGCATAGTCGACCGAGAGACCAACCAGAACCGGCAACATCGCGATCGCCGAGATGGTCAACGAGCCACCAAAGAGCGCGAGAAGGCCAAAGAGGATGCCCGTGGCCGAAAGCGCCACCCCTAGTGGCAGCAGGCGGAATGGCGGGGGTAGGACAAAAGCAAGAGCAAGGGCCATCACCAGCACCGAGACACCAAGCAGGAGCAACATCTGAGAGCGGATGGACGAGGTAAGGGCACCGATCAGGACCGGAGCACCGCTGAATACGTAATCGCCGTCAGACAGGGCGAAGCGCGGGTCGGCAAGTGCTTCGCGATAGAGCGAAACCATCTGGTCGCGCTGGGCATCGGTCAGGTCGGGACGGGGACGAATCGTGATCTGGGCGACATCCGAGCGGGGAAACAACTGGGCGAACTGCGCTTTGGTCTTGCCGCTCGAATCGAATACGACCCTGCCGATGAAGGACGGGTCATCGAGGCGCGGCACACCGGTGATGCCGTAGCTCAGAGCAATCTGCAGTACTGCCTGATTGAACTGCTTGAGAACGGCGTCAGACGCCTGCTGAGCCGCTGTGTCGGCCTCTGATGTGGACTGACCTTCGGCCAGAGCTCGCTCACGGGCGCTGGCAGCAGCGCGATCGGCTTCGACCTTCGCAGTGGCAACCTGCTTGCGCAGAACCCGCGAGATCTGGTCAACCGACTGGTAGAGAAAGCTTGCGGGGCCGTAGACAGCGCGTGCCGGGGCCAATCGCTCGATCCGGTCGCAAACCTCAGGCAGCGGCTGGCCGGGCTGCCTCGGGAGGTCCGAGCCGAGTCTGGTTCCGCCGGCCAGGCAGGTCTCGAGCTCGAACAGGGCCCGCAGATCATCGCCTGTAAGCAACTTGCCGAGATCCTCCCGGGCAAGAATCAGGGCAGCATCGTCACCGAATGCCTGCCTGAACCTCTCGGTGGCGCGATAGGAGGCAGAGCCGCGGTCCAGCAGGGTGTCGGTACCGGCATCGGCTCGCAGACCGAGGCCGAACCAGCCTCCCACTACCGCAAGCGAAACGACTACCCCGATCGCAATCCAGGGACGCTTGACGGCTGAGCGCGCTATCGCCTCGAAGACGCGTCTTGCCTTTTCTTTGTCCAAGCCGACCTCCCCTTACGCGAGTGTCGCGGTCCCGGCGGGCCGGGTCAATCCATCGAAAGCGGTCCGTGAACGTCAGCGTTCAGGAACTGCGAGACGAACTGATTCTTGGAACCGAAGAGGTCGTCGGCCAGTCCAGACTCGACGATCCTCCCCTTCCAGAGAACCGCAAGGAAGTCGGCGACGCGACGGGCTGTGCTGAGGTCGTGGCTGATCACCAGGTAGCAGCCACCGTTTTCAGCGTGCACTTCTCGGATCAACTCACAAAGCAATGCCGTTCTAACCGGGTCCAGCCCCGAATCGGGCTCATCGAACATGACGATTGCCGGATCCAGCACCAGGGCACGGGCGAAGCCTGCGCGCTTACGCATACCTCCAGAGAGCTCGTTAGGCATCTTGTAGTGCGCCTCGGCAAGTCCGACCTCGCGGAGCCGTCGGGTGACGATCTCATCGATCTCGTCCTCGCTCTTGTCGGTGTGCTGGCGCAGCGGGAAACAGACATTGTCGTAGACGTTCATCGAGCCGAACAAGGCTCCGTCCTGGAACAGGAGGCCGAACTTCTTGCGGGTCTCGAAGAGTTCGTCGTCGGACATGTTCGGGATCGACTCGCCGTGCACGAGCACATCGCCGGAGTCCGGGTAGAGAAGTCCGACTATGTGCTTGATCAGAACGCTCTTACCCGTTCCTGACGGACCGAGGACCATCGAGATCATGTCGTCGGGCAGCCCGAGGTTGCAGCCGTTGAGGATCCGGGTGCGACCGAACTGCTTGACCAGATCGATTACCTCGATCGCATCGGTTCCACCGTGATCTCGCTTCTTACCGGTGTGCCACTTGTAGGGATTCGGATCATCGGCATCGACGCCCGGAATCACGTAATCGCGATTGGCGAAATCCTCGTCGTTCCAACCCTGTGCGGCAAGCGGATCGGCCTTGCGCTTGGGTGTAGCGCTGGACTTGGTCGCGGCCTTCGGCTTGGGCTTGGGACGAGTCGCTGTCTTGCGGGCAGTCGAAGCGCTCCGCTTCGTCTTGGCCTTGGAGCGGCTCGCCGTGGACTTCGTCCCCCGCTTTGTCGCTGCAGTCGAACGCGAAGTCGACTTTCTGGTCTTGCTCGTAGTGGTCTTCTTCTCGGCCATTTCTCTCCTCGCAGCCCTCAGCCGCCTATTGGCGCTCTCGGATTTGCTCCCCAGAACACAAGTGTTCCCATCATTCCGATCACATGCACTAAGACGATGTTAAGGACCATCGACTTCGCGGTTGCCGTTCCAACGCCTACCGGCCCGCCCGAGGCGGTGTAGCCGTAGTAACAGCCGACCAGAACGATCGCGATCGCCATCGTCATCCCCTTGATCAGGCTGAACAGAAGATCGCCCGGGTTCTGGAACATCCAGAAGATCAGGAAGTACCCGCCGGATGAGACATCGCCAATTTGTTCCACCACCGCCAGCCAACTCGCGAAGAAGCCGATCCCGACCGCGGCCAGATACATGAACGGAAAGACCATCATCGCCGCGAGCAAGCGGGTGGCGGCGAGGAAGGTGATCGGCGGAACACCCATCACCTCGAGCGCGTCGATCTCGTCGGAGATGCGCATCGCGCCGAGCTCGGCAACGATTCCGGTCCCGACCTTGGCCGAGAGCATGTAGCCGAAGGCATAGGGAACCACCTCTCGAAGATCGCACCAGGCTGCAAACACGCCGGCGTAGGCCGGTGCACCAACCGAGCGATTGAAGTAGGCGCCCTCGATCCCACACTGGAGGCCGAGGATGAAGACGAGACCCCAGATCACGATCGTCGATCCCAGAATCAGGATTCCCGCCTGGCGGAGGGCCTCGCCGAAAAACTGGAAGACCCGGCCGGAAAAGACGAGTCCGATCACCCTGCCGCAGAAACCGAAGATCTCGCCGATCGAGTTGAGCCAGCCTCGCGGTACCTCGAGCCAAGCGGACGAGCCGTTCACTTGACCACCTGCAGGCTCGGGTTGGTCGCAAGGAGCGTCTGGGTGAAGACGTAGTTGAAGGCGAAGACCCCGAGGAAGGCGATGACCACCGCCTCGTTCACAGCGCGACCCACGCCCTCAGCGCCTCCTGATGCGGTCATCCCCTTGTAAGAGCAGACCACCGCGATGATCGCTCCGAAGAGAGTCGTCTTCAGCACCGAGCCCCATAGATCGGTGATCGAGGCGTTGTTGAAAAGCGTCGCGAAGAATCCACTGAGCGGCTCGTTGTAAAGGAGCTCCGCGCCGAGTCCGCCGACCACGCCGAAGATCAGCGCGTAGATATCCATCAGACCGGTGATCAGCATCAAGGCAAGGAAGCGGGGAACGACGAGGTTCTTGATCGGATCCACACCCAGGACCTGCAGGGCGTCCAATTCCTCTCGGATCTTGCGAGCACCGAGATCGGCGGTGATCGCAGTGCCGGCCACTCCGGCGACCACGACCGCGGTCACGAAGGGGGCGAACTCTCGAACCGAGGCGAGGATGAAGAAGCCTCCGAGGCGATCGAGCGCTCCGAACAGCGATAGGAAGTTCGCTGCCTGTAGTCCCGGAGCTCCGAAACCGAACGCGAGGGTGGAGATCATCATCGGAAACCAGCAGAGCTGCAGGGCGAACATGAACTGGCCGACGAACTCTCCGCCGTATGGGTAGGGAGGCCGGACCGCAGAAACCATCGTCCTGCCGGTCAGGATCATCACGTCGCCGACCTGCTCGAATAGCGACTTGGCGGGCAGGAACGCCCTGTCTACTGCTGTCTTGAGCATTCTCTCCTCTCTTGCCGGAGAGCCTTCTGGCGCATCCGACACGAAGACAGAAGGTTATTCCATCGTCTCACCGCGACGTACCGTGCCGATGTGTCATGGATAGCGTTGCTGGGCGTGCGTGGTATGTTCAGCCGCGTGAACGGGGAGCGCGAACCAGAATCGACAGCAAGCCGTTCACGCACGCTCCTGCTGGTACTCGCAGTGGCAGCAGCTTTGGCGCTGATGGTTACGGGATGCGGCTCTGGCGCAGAGCGACAGGACGCCAACGAACCAGACGGCGAATTCCCTGTCGAGGTGCTCCAGGCAAAGCTGCCGGAGAAGCAAACGCTCGCCGAGACCTCGAACCTGGTGCTGGAGGTCCGCAATTCCGGCTCTGAGACGGTCCCCGACCTCTCGGTGACGATCAATACCCGGGCTTCGGACCTGACACCGGAAGAAGCTGGAATCGCCAACGGCTCGTTCTCGATCAGGGTCGACCGTGAAGACGTCGCGGTCCAGACCAGACCGGTCTGGATCCTCAACGAGAACTGGCCGAAGCTCAACGGCAGCAACACCTCCGCAGGTGCGCAGCGCGCGCAGACCAACACCTACTCCTTCGGCGAGCTCGCGCCGGGTCAGACAGCAACCATGACCTGGAACCTGAACGCGGTCGAGACCGGCAGCTACACGGTCTCCTGGGTGATCGCAGCAGGGCTGTCGGGCAAGGCCGAGGCGGTAGATGCGGTCGGAGGACCGGTACAGGGAGATATCGGTGTAGAGATAAGCGGCAAGCCCGCGAAGCTCCGAGTCGACGGGCAGGGCAACGTCGTGCCGGTACCTTAGGCGCCCGCGCGTGTTCAAGAGGTGATGAACGGAATGCACCCCGGCTGTCGGCCGACAATCTCACTGCCTAGGTTTCTGCTCGCTCTTGCGGTTGGCGCAGCGGTCGGCTTGGCGATCACGTTGACCAGCGGCTGCGCCGAGCAAGAGGCCTCAGCGGCAGGAACGATCCACCTCAAACGGATCGGGAGCTTTCAGGAACCCGTTTACGTCACCCAGCCATCAAGCGGGGGGAGCGTATATGTCGTCGAGCGTCAGGGACGTGTGCGTGTGGTCAGGCGAGGAAAGACACTTTCGCGACCGCTGTTCGACATCACCGATCGGGTGGAAAGCGGCTACCTCGAGCAAGGCCTGCTCTCGATCGCATTCGCTCCCGGCTTTCGGACTTCACGCCTGCTCTACGCCTACTACACGGCAAAGTCAGGTGACCAGGTTGTAGTCGAAATGAGAGCCAACGCGACCGGAACCCGCGTTGTCGGATCGCCGCGAGAAGTGATGCGGATGTCCGACAATTACGCCAGCCACAACGGTGGCCAGCTGCAGTTCGGACCCGATGGCTACCTGTACATCGGGACCGGTGATGGAGGAGGAAGCGGCGATACGGATCGCAACGCGCTGGACACTTCGTCGCTGCTCGGCAAGATCTTGCGTATAGACCCGCGCCCTTCAGGAGGCCAGCCCTACTCTTCCCCGGACTCGAATCCGTTCGTCGCAACCGCGGGCCGAGACGAGATCTTCGCCTACGGACTGAGAAACCCGTGGCGGTTCAGTTTCGACATGCAGCGAGATCTGATTGCTATCGGTGACGTCGGGCAAGACTCATTCGAAGAAGTGGATGTAGTGCCGCGCAGTCAGGCAAGGGGTGGCAACTTCGGTTGGTCGGCCTACGAGGCGCTGGACCGGTTCAATCTCGACCAGACAGCCCCTGCCAGGATCGATCCGGTCGCCTTTTACAGCCACGACGACGGCTGCTCGGTCGCCGGTGGTTACTTCGTGCACGACCCCGATCTGCCTGCGCTTCGCGGCCGCTATCTCTACGCCGACTTCTGCACCGACCGGATACGCAGCTTCAGATACTCGAACGGTGCCGCGACAGACCGGCGGACGTTGGACATCAACACGGGTCGACAGGTGACTTCATTCGGGCGCGGGTCGAAGGGACAGATCTGGATCGCCACTCTGAACGGATCCGTTTACAGAATCAAGCAGGGCTGACCGACCATCGGCCGTCTCCCAGATCGGGGAAACTGCTTGCTCTGAGCAATGGCCGAGCCCCGCAGAAAACCAGACCCGAAGAAAAGACGACGAGCGTCGTCGAAGAAGTCACGTTCCTCCGTACCCAAGAAGGGCACGAAACGCCCGGCAAGGAGGCCTACGGCGCGCCGCAAACCAGCGCCTCGAAAGGCAGGGTCTCGAAAACCCGCGCGTCGGCGCAAGCCGAAGAGCTGGCTGGATCGTGCGCGACTCTGGATGGCAGCGACTACCAAAGACCTGCGCAACCCGAGCCGAAGGCAAATCGAGTTCGGCGGCCTGATCCTGCTCGTGTTGGTCCTCGGGATTACCGGGATCGTCCTGCGCGCGACCAGAGAAAGCGGTACCAAGGTGATCGCGCTCGAGAAGATCGGTCACTTCGACGAGCCGGTCGGGATCGTCCAACCTCCCGGGAGAAGCCAGTTGGTGGTGGTCGAAAAGGCCGGTGAGCTGCGCGTGATCGATGACGGCGTGTCGCTGGCGCAGCCGATGCTCGACATCAAGAAACTGGTCAAGACCTCGGGCAAGGGTGGCGAGCAGGGGATGCTCTCAGTTGCCTTTCCCGAGAACTTCAGCCAGAGCAAGCGCTACTACGTCTCCTTCACCGACCGTCACGACGATCTCCGCATATTCGAGTACAGGGTTCGGAACTCAGATGATCTGGTTACGAAGCCCGGCAGCGGCAGGGAGATCCTGACCGTCCCGCAGCCGACCACCAAACATCACTCGGGTCATCTCGAATTCGGACCCGATGGATTCCTCTACATCGGCTCGGGCGACGGGGGTCCCTCGGGCGATCCCGGCAACGTCGCCCAGAACCCGGGGAGCCTGCTGGGCAAGTTGCTTCGAATAGATCCGTCAGAAACCACGGGCGTGAAGGGAAAGCGCAACTGGCTCCCCTATCGGGCGCCCAAAGGCAATCCGTTCGTCGGGGTTGCCGGACGGGACGAGATCTATGCCTTCGGCTTCCGCAATCCATGGGCCTTCAGCTTCGATCGCTCGACCGGAGCACTGATAATCGGCGACGTCGGAAACTCGAATTTCGAAGAGGTCGACTACGTACCGGCGGGAGGAGGTCTGGGAGCGAACTTCGGCTGGTCGGCCTTCGAGGGCACTTCTGTCTTCAAGGGAGGAGTTCCCAGGTCTGAAACGGTCACTCCCGCTGTCGTATATCCGCATGGCCCCGCCTGCTCAGTGATCGGCGGCTATGTGGTGCGCGATCCACGCCTCTCGCGGGTTGCGGGGCCAGAGGTGGTCGGCTCGGTCGTCTTCGGGGACTTCTGCACCGGCAAGGTCTACGCCTTCGTTCCCAGGTTCGGCCCGGCCAAGAAGGTGCAGAGGCTCCGGTTCAGAATCAGGGGACTGGATGCCTTTGGCCAGGACCGCGCCGGAAGGATCTATCTGGTCTCACTCGAAGGCGGAATCTGGAGACTCACAGCCAAACGAAAGGGCTGAGCTCTCACCAGGTCAATCGGGCATCTCCGATTCCTCGTGAGCCTGCAGGACCTCTTCACCGCTCTCGCCGGTCCTGATCCTGACCGCGTCCTCTACCGGCAAAACGAAGACCTTGCCGTCCCCGACCTCTCCGGTCTGGGCGTGGGCGAGGATCGAGTCGACGACCGTCTTGACGTCGCCGTCGGAGACGACGCACTCGATCTTCAACTTTGGGCGGACATTCACTTCCAGGGTAGAGCCCCGGTAGGTCTCCACCACTCCCTTCTGCCTGCCCGACCCCTTTACCTCGGTTATCGAAAGCGAGGGAAATCCTTTGTCGAGAAGGTCCGTCCTGATCGGCTCGAAGGACTCGTGTCTGATGAAAGCTTCGATCTTCTTCATCTTCAGGCCACCTTTCCGGTTATGTTGCTTGCCTTCGCAGGGGGCGGATCGGCGACCAACGCCACCGGGGTGCCCGCCACATGCGGAACATGATCACCCACCGGGTACTCGGGCTGGGGTATGAACGCCTCGGGATATCCGTACATCCCGTGGGAGGAGATGTCGAGACCGCTCTCTTCCTCGCGCTCATCGACCCTGAGACCGATCGTGCGCTTGATGATCCAGAAAGAGGCAAATGAGAGTGCGAACACGACCACGAAGGTCGCGGTCACCCCGACCGCCTGCACTCCCAGCTGTCCAAATCCCGCACTGACGGACTCGTCGCCGAAGATGCCGTACCAGACACCCGGGCTCGCGGTGTCGCCTACCAGGCGCGGCGAGGCAAACAGGCCGACCGCCAAGGTGCCCCAGATTCCTGCCAGACCGTGAGCGGAAAGCGCACCGACCGGATCGTCGAGACGCTTTTCGATCTGAAGCACGCCGACCACCACGACGATGCCGGCAATGAATCCGATTATCGGAGCAGCCCAATACTCGACGTATCCGCAGCCAGCGGTGATTCCGACCAAGCCCGCGATTGCCCCGTTGCCGGCCATACCCACATCGACCGTCCGGGTCAACAACCAACAGGTGAGTAGCGCGCCGAGCACACCGGCTGCCGCGCCGAGCTGGGTATTCAGCGCAACCTCGGCAAAGAAGACACCGTCGGTAACGAGCGCCGAGCCACCGTTGAAGCCGAACCAGCCGATCCAGAGCAGCATCACACCAAGCCCGACCAGCGGCATCGAGTGGCCGGGGATCGCCCTCGGCGATCCGTCAGGTCCGTACTTGCCTTTGCGCGAGCCGAGCAGCAGCAGAGCTGCAAAGGCCGCGGTGGCTCCGGTCAGATGCACCACCGAGGATCCTGCAAAGTCGAGAACCTCCTTGCCGCCGATATTGTCGAGCAGGCCGAAGCCGGACCAGACGCTGTGGGCTATCAGCGGGTAGATCAGAACCCCGAAGATCACCGCGAAGATCGCATAAGGAGCGAATTTGATCCGCTCCAGCGTGGTGCCCCAGACGATCGCAAGTGACACCGCGCAGAAGGCGAGGCCGAAGAGGAAGCTGTTGGCAGCGACGCCATCGTTGGTCACTTCTCCGACTTGCTGTCCGAAGTGGAAGAAGAACCCTTGGTCGCCGAACACCACACCGCCGGATGCCGAGTTGACCGCGTAACCGGCAACCCACCAGGCAAGGGTTACGACAGCGAAGTTGACAAAGATCTTTCCTACGCCTGTTCCGGCGTTCTTGCGGCGGGAGAAGCCGATCTCCAAGAACATGAACCCGGCCTGCATCAGGAACACGAGGATGCAGGAGACGATGATCCAGAGGTTGTCGAGCTCTATGTCGAGATTCACTACCTGCTTGCCCACCTCGCCTGATGTCATGCTCGAACTCCTCTCCGCGACACCGTGCCAGCGCCGCAATTACTTGATTGACCGATCGCACGCTATGGGCAGCTCATGCCTGTCGATATGGACGCATGTAGGAAATACGGCCAACCCGATTGTCCGAAGTGAGAGCGCGCCTGAGAACAGGAGTCCGAAGGTGACCATGACCACACATAGACGGCCCGGCGCGATATCGTCAAAGCTCTGAGAGGGTCCATTCGGGCCTTCCGGCACCAACGAGAGGAGAGGCCTTGAATACCTCAGCCACCGACGCAACCGCCGAAGTCGTCTCGAACGAGGAAGCCGCCGGCGCGAACGGCTCCCCGGCAAGCCAGATCGAGGTCCACAAGCCCACCGACGGATCTCTGATCGGCAGCGTCCCTCTCGACGGCAAGACAGAGGTGCAAAAAGCAGTCGCTCGGGTACGAGCAAATCAGTCTGCCTGGGAGGCGCTCGGCATCAAGGGGCGGCGCAGGTATCTCTACGAGTTGCGCGACTGGCTGCTCGACCACGAGGATGAGATCGCCGATCTGATGCAGGCCGAGACCGGAAAGGTCAGAGCCGAAGCCGCAAGTGAAACTGGCTATCTCACAGACCTGATCAACTTCTACGGCAAGAAGGCGAAGAAGTTCATCGGAGAGGACAAGGTCTCCGCTCACTCCCCGCTGATGACTGTGAAGAAGCTGAGGGTGCAGTATCGGCCGTTCGAGGTGGTGGGAGTGATCAGCCCCTGGAACTTCCCGCTGATCCTCTCTCTCGGTGACGCGATACCGGCACTGCTTGCCGGTTGCGCCGTGGTGATCAAGCCGTCTGAACTCACCCCGCTCGCCCTGCAGCGAATACTGAAAGCCTGGAAGGAAGAAATCGGCGCACCCGATGTATTCGAGGTCGTGAATGGTATGGGCGAGACAGGCTCGGCTCTGGTCGACGAAGTCGACTTCGTCCAGTTCACCGGCTCTGACCGGACCGGCAAGAAGGTGATGGCTCAGGCCGCAGAGAGGCTGACCCCGGTGTCACTGGAGCTCGGTGGAAACGACGCGATGATCGTGCTCGAATCAGCCAAGCTCGACCGAGCGGTCAACGCTGCTGCGTGGGGGTCCTTTCTCAACACCGGCCAGGTCTGCATGTCGGTCGAGCGGATCTACGTTGCGGATGCCCTCTACGACGAGTTCGTCGAGAAGCTGGCGAAGGAGGTAAACGAGCTCAAGCAGGGTGTGGACAGCGCCGAGTACGGAGCGGACGTCGGCGCCATGACCTTTGCCCCCCAGATCGACATATGCACCGAACACATCCGGGACGCCAAGGAGAAGGGCGCAAGGGTCCTCGCAGGCGGAGAGGGTCGCGAAAACCGGGACGGACAGTGGCTCGCACCGACGGTGATTGCCGATGCCTCACCCGAAATGGAGGTGATCAAGGAGGAATCCTTCGGACCCGTAGTCGCTGTGATGAAGGTTCGCGACGCCGACGAAGCGGTAGAGCATGCCAACGCGAGCCGTCATGGACTGACCGGTTACGTGTTCGGAAAACCCGCCGAGGCCGAAGCCGTCGCCCGGCGCCTCGAGGTAGGCGCAGCATGTGTGAACGATGTGCTGATCAACTTCTTGAACCCCGCCGTGCCGATGGGCGGATGGAAAGACAGCGGGATCGGATTCCGGCATGGCGAATACGGAATCAAGAAGTTCGTCCGCCCGGAGTCACTGATAATCAACCGGTTCGGTCAGGGACCCGACCGGGATCCGTTCTTCTTCCCCTACACGAAGCAGCGCCGGGCGCTGATCGAGAAGACCTTCCGCTTCTTCGGCGCGCGCGACTGGCGTCGCAAACTCGACAGGTAAGCGGCTTCTTCTTCAGTTGAGATTCAGGAGGCTGCGCTCTCGCGCACGATCTTTGCTGCCTCGACCATGTTGCGGAGCGCCTCTTCGGTCTCCGGCCAAGCTCTGGTCTTGAGTCCGCAGTCCGGGTTCACCCACACCTGATCCGGGGTGAGGACCTTGGCCGCAGCCTCGAGCAGCTCGGACATCTCCTCGACCGAAGGGACTCGAGGTGAGTGGATGTCGTAGACGCCCGGGCCGATCTCCTGTGCGTAGCCCTGCTTCTCCCAGTCTCCGAGTAGTTCCATCCGAGAGCGGGCAGCCTCGATCAGCAAGACATCGGCATCCATCGCCTGAATGTGATCCATGATGTCGCCGAAGTCGGAGTAACACATATGGGTCTGGATCTGGATCGCATCCTCTACTCCAGAGGTGGATATACGGAAGCACTCGACAGCCCAGTCGAGGTACTCGGCCCAGTTCTCTGCGCGCAGTGGAAGGCCCTCGCGGATTGCGGGCTCATCGACCTGCACGATCCCCGCCCCTGCTGCGACCAGATCGTGTACCTCGTCGCGAACGGCAAGGGCAAGTTGTTTGCAGGTCTCAGAGCGAGGCTGATCGTCGCGAACGAACGACCACTGGAGCATCGTGACCGGGCCGGTGAGCATCCCCTTGACCGGAAGCTCGGTGAGCGACTGCGCATAGAGATGCCAATCGACGGTCATAGGCGAGGGTCGGCTGACGTCACCGAAGATGATCGGGGGGCGCACACACCTCGATCCGTAGGACTGCACCCAAGCGTTCTGGGTGAATGCGTATCCCATCATCTGCTCACCGAAGTACTGGACCATGTCGTTTCGCTCGGGCTCTCCGTGGACCAGGACATCTAGTCCGACCTCTTCCTGGAAAGAGATGACCTTCTGGATCTCGGACTCCATCCGCTCCTTGTATGCAGCAAAGTCGATCTTGCCCTCTCGCAACTCAGCTCTGGCAGTGCGGATTTCGGTGGTCTGCGGGTATGAGCCGATGGTGGTCGAGGGGTAGAGCGGCAGCCCGAGACGCTCACGCTGCGCCTTCTGGCGCTCGGTGAACTCGCTGTCCCGGCGTGCATCTGCCTCGGTCAGCGCCTCGACTCGAGAGCGGACCTCGGGATTACGCGTCCTGTGGGAGTTGCGACGACTGTCGAGGGCGCGATCGTTGGCGTCTAGCTCGTCAGCGATCGCTTCGCGGCCGTCAGCCAGCCCCTTGGCAAGCGTCGCTACCTCGCCAACCTTCTGAACCGCAAATGACATCCAGGAGCGGAGTTCGTCATCGAGATCATCGTCGCCACCGGTCGGCTCGGCGTCGAGATCCATCGGGGAATGCAGCAGCGAGCAGGAAGTCGAGACGACCAGCTGACCGACCCGGTCCGCGAGGCCAGCCACGAGATCGAGGCTGTGTTCGAGGTCGCAGATCCAGACATTCCGCCCATCGACGATCCCTGCGAAGAGCCACTTGTCCTCCAGTCCCCCCTGATCTGCGATCAGCTCCACGTTGTGCCGACCCCTGTGGAGATCCAGGCCGATTCCATCTACCGGCAGGTCGCGCAGAACGCCGTACGCATCTCCGACGTGATCGAAATAGGTCTTGACCAGGATCCGGGGGCGCTCGTGGACCTTGGCCAGCTCTTCGTAGGCCAGACGCAGAGCGTCGAGTTCCTTCTCGGTCCGATCCTCGACGAAACAGGGCTCGTCGAGCTGTACCCAGGTCGCACCCTGCTCGGCGAGCTTCTCCAGCGCCTCGCCGTAGACCTCGACCAGACCCTCGATCAAATCGAGTGGGTCGAAATCATCAGACACACCATCGGCGGGCTTCGAGAGCAAGAGGAGGCTGACCGGGCCGATCAAGACGGGCACGGTGTCGATGCCGAGCTCCGACATAGCCTCGGCGTGCTCGTCGAAGGGCTTGGTGGAGGAAAGTGAGAACTCCGTCGCCGGGCCGAGCTCGGGAACGATGTAGTGATAGTTGGTGTCGAACCACTTGGTCATCTCCATTGCGGTGACATCGACGCCGTCGGCCTGCCTGCCTCGGGCCATCGCGAAGTAGTCGGTGAGACTCACATCGCCGCCTTTGAAGCCATAGCGCTCGGGGATTGCGCCGACGAGAGCGATCGTGTCGAGTACCTGGTCGTAGAAGGAAAAATCGTTCGACGGGATCAGGTCGATGCCGGCATCGCTCATCCGCTTCCAGTTGGCGATGCGGATCTCACGAGCGGTCTTTTGCAGATCGGCCTCGGTGCTCTCACCGCGCCAGAAAGACTCGGTTGCGAACTTGAGTTCACGAGCTGGACCTATTCGCGGGAATCCTGAAACGTTCGAAAGTGCCATACGGCGACTGACCTTAGCGAGTGTTCGTCAAAGACCTCACCCAGCCGAGGCCCGCTCCGGCACCGGATCGCTTCTTCCGGCACGAGGCTGGAGCCTGACTGGAGCAGCCTGCAGCGCCCTGAGGCGCATATCCGACCAGCTGACGCCCTCTCTGACCAGCGAGGGGACACCAAGTACAGCGGCGGTCACGACCTCGACCGCCTGGAGGATTACTCCGTAGGCAAGTGCAGTGGCGGGATCGACCCCGAAGCCGGCACTGAGAACGCTGACCACGGCAAGCTGGAAGACACCGATATTCGAAGGCGTCACCGGAATCACCGCAGTTACGTTGACCGCGAACAGCACCGCAGCGGCAGCACCTATGCCGACCGCGCCATCGAGGCCGTTGATGCCAAGTGCGGCAAAGAGCGCCCAGCAGGCTCCAAGCTGCAGAGCCCAGGCTCCAAGCTGAAAGGCAGTTGCGCCGAGACCCTGCTTAGGGTGGCGAAACACGCTCAACCCGCTGCGAACCTCGTTGAGCGCACGGCGGATCGCTCTGGCCAGCCGGGCGATCCTCCCCTCTCCGTTCGGGCGGATCAAGACAGGTGCCACCAATACCGCGATCAGAAGCAGGACCGGGGCCATGCTGTAGATGAAGACCCGTTCGGTGCTCGACTGGAAGAGATCGCTGGTGCTGACGATGACCACGCCGAGCAGAACCAGTGCGAAGACATTCATTGCGGTCTGGGATACGAGCGTTCCGACTATCACCGCAAAGGTCTCTCTCATCCGGCCGACTCGGCGCGACAGCACCATCGCCCTGGCCGGCTCGCCGAGACGTGCCGGCAGGGTCGCCGACATGAAGACGCCGATCATGGTGGCCGAGGCCACATCACGGCGACGGACAGTTGCACCGGGCAGGGCGGAGCGGACAACGATCAACCAGGAAGCAGCCCGTAGGAAGAGCGAGGCGATCATCAGCGCGCAGGCGAGCATGACCCAGGAGATATCAGAGCCGATCACGCTGGCCGCGACGTTGTGCAGGCCCACCTTCTGAGCTGCCAGAACGGTCAGTCCAACGCCGAGCACCCCGACCACTCCAAGCGCGGCCTTGCGGGCAAGCCGCGCGCCGCGGCCGGTCTCGGGGATCGGATCGAGCGAAGGCATCCGCTTGGGTGGAGAGGACGGGGACCCGTCAATCGGGATCAAACCGGTCCGGCGCGCGATCGCCTCGGGCCGGCTTACCGGTGGACGCACAGGTGCCAGAGCGGACTCGTAGACCTCGGTTACCTCATCGGCCACCTTGGGCCAGGCATAGCGCTCGGCGCTCTTGCGCCCGGCCTTGCCCATAGCGGCGATCCGCTCGGGTTCGTGCCAGAGATCGCGAAGGACCTCGGCCAGCCGCTGCGGATCTGCGGGAGGAACCAACACACCGTCTACACCGTCGGTCACGACATCCGAATATCCGGCGATGTTCGATGCAACGACCGGAGTGCCAGCGGCAAAGGCCTCGATCAAGACCATGCCGAAGCTCTCTCCTGAAAGAGAGGGGGCACACAGCAGGTCGGCCTCGCTGAGATGACGCCAGAGATCCTGGTCGGAAACGCGGCCTACGGTGTCGATCTTCGAAGCAGCCTCAGGGTCGGCCAGGAGCTTCTCGACCTCTTCGCGGGTTGCACCAACCACGGTCAATCTGGCCGGCACCTGCTCGATCAGAGCCGCAAAGGCTGTCAGCAGGACACCCAGACCCTTCCGTTCCTCGGCGCGGCCGAGGAAGAGGAGCTTCAACTCTTCAGAGGCCGGTGCACGATCGACCGGTGTGGGGGCGGCAGCAAAGTCGACTCCGTTCGGGACGATCTCGTACTCGCCGCCGAACCAGCGCTTGCCGGTCCACGCTGCAGCCTCTGAGACCGCGATCCTGCGAGTTAGTTGGTTGAACATTCGCCGAGCCCCGAGACCGTTTGCGATGCGGTTCGGCATCGGTTTGGTCGAATACGCATGAAAGGTGCCGACGACCGGAGATCCGCGGAAGGTATTGGTGTCCCAGGCGATCAGCGGCGCAGCCGGTTCATGAACATGGACCACATCGAACTCCCCGGCTTTCAATTCGCGGCGCAGATTGAGCACGTTGTCGGGGAAGACGCCCAGGTTCGACACAGCCCCGTTGGCTCCAATTGGGAGAGTCCTCCCGAGCGGAATCAGGAAATCAGGCTCCTCTACCTCGGCTGGCATCTGATTGCGATGCAGCACCCGGGTCATCCGGTCGTGCGGATCAGATGGCGCGAGTACCCGCACGAAATGATCCCGCGAATCGAGTTCGCGAGCCAGGGCCTCGACATGACGATTGACCCCTCCCCTGTAGGTCCAGGAGTACGGCGATACAAGCGCAATACGCACAGACACAGCGTATAGGTACTACTGGCAGTCGAAGGACACTGCGCGCCCACTAACCTGAATTGCCGTGGCCGTAGGCACATACGCAAAATTCACCTTCTTCAAGATCGATCCCGCATGGCGGCGCCTGCCGGCCGAGGAGCGTGCGCGCGACAAGGAGGAATTCCTCGCCGCCTGCGAGGACTTCGCCCAGGATCACTCGTTGCGTGCCTACTCCACCATCGGCACGAGAGGCGACACCGACTTGATGCTGCTGAGCCAGAGTCGGGTGCTCGAGGACATTCACACCTTCCACGTGGTGCTCGGTCAAAGCGGTCTGGCCAAATGGGCGGCCACCCCCTACTCGTACCTTGCGATGACCAAGGTCTCCGAGTACTCAGAGGAGTCAGCTCGCCACGAGATCTGCGTCTCCAACCGCAAGTACCTGTTCGTCTACCCGTTCGAAAAACAGCGCGAGTGGTACACCCTCCCGCTCGAGGAGCGACGGCGGATCATGGAGGGGCACATCGAGACCGGTCGCAAGTACCCCCAGATCTCGATCAACACTGCTTACTCGTTCGGCCTGGACGATCAAGAGTTCGTGGTCAGCTTCGAAGGCGACGAACCCGATGACTTCCTCGAACTCGTCCAAGAGCTACGCGGAACCGAGTCGAGCGCATACACGCTGCGAGACACTCCGATCTTCACCTGCGTTTCGATGTCGGCGGCGAGAGCAGTCGACGCACTCGACGGAACCGCCGCCACCGCGGTCACAACCAAGCAGAACGACTAATCCCCCTCTCATCTTTATCGCTTAGGCTCCTGAACCCTTAGATGAACGACACGCGCACAGGCACTCCCGAAAACCCCGCCCGGATAGCGATCATCGGCTCCGGACCCGCTGGCTTCTATACCGCCGAGCATCTGCTCAAGAGCGAGGACGCAACCTGCGAGGTGGACATCTTCGACCGGCTCCCGACTCCTTACGGGCTGGTCAGAGCCGGAGTCGCCCCCGACCACCCCAAGATCAAGTCGGTGACCAGGGTCTACGAGCGCACCGCCGCTCGTGACGGGTTCCGCTACTTCGGCGCGGTCGAGATCGGCAAAGACATAACGCTCGAGGACTTGAAGCAGCGCTACCACGCGATCGTGCTGGCATACGGAACCTCGACCGACCGCAAGCTCGGTATCCCGGGCGAGGATCTACCGGGAAGCCATGCGGCGACCGAATTCGTCAACTGGTACAACGCCCACCCCGACTTCGCCGACCGGGAGTTCGACCTCTCCGCCAAGCGCGCAGTGGTGATCGGCAACGGAAACGTCGCCGCCGACGTAGCCAGGATGCTCGCTTTGACGAAAGGCGAGTTGTCCGAGACCGACACCGCCGATCACGCAATCGAAGCTCTGCCGGCAAGCGAACTCGAAGAGATCGTCGTGCTGGGGCGCAGGGGTCCGGCCCAGGCCGCTTTCACCAACCCGGAGCTCCGTGAGTTGAGCGAAATGGTCGAAGCGGATCTGATCATCGACCCCGCCGAGGCCGAACTCGACCCCGCCAGCCGCGACTCGCTCGACTCCGACGACGGAGATCCGACCAACCGCCGCAATGTCGAGATGATCGAAGAATTCGCAGGGCGTCAGCCGGAAGGCAAACCCAAGCGGATCATCCTGCGCTTCTGCGCATCACCGGTCGAGATCCAGGGCGACGGCAAGGTCGAGAAACTTGTGATCGCAAAGAACGAGTTGACCTCAGACGGAAGCCGGATCAGCGCCAAGGACACCGGTGAGCGCGAGGAGATCGACTGCGGTCTGATCTTCCGCTCGATCGGCTACCGCGGAGTTCCGATGGAAGGTGTGCCCTTCGACGAAGACCGCGGAACGATCTCGAACGACGGTGGTCGTGTGACCGAAGTCGATTCCGGAGAGCAAGTGCCAGGTCTCTACGCGGTGGGTTGGATCAAGCGAGGCCCGTCGGGTGTTATCGGAACCAACAAGAAGGATGCACAGGAGACAGCCGACAATCTGGTTGCAGACATCGCCGCGGGCAACTTGCCCGAAGCCGAGCTGGCCGGTGACTCCGATGCCACCCCGTCGCTGCTTGCCGAGCGCAAGCCCGACGCGATCGGGTTCGACCAGTGGCAGAAGATCGATGCCGCCGAGATCGCAAACGGTGAGCCTCAAGGTCGGCCGCGAGTCAAATTCACCTCGATTCCGGAAATGCTCGACACCGCCAAGGGCTCCTGATGGCCGCCGACCTCGCAGAGCTGAAGTCGATGATCGAGACTGCACTTCCCGATGCCAGCGTCGAGGTCGTAGACGAAGGAGGCGGCGATCACCTGCGGGCGATCGTCTCGGCAACGCAGTTCGAGGGCCTCTCCACCATCGACCAGCACCGACTCGTACGCGCTGCAGTGCGGGAGCGGATGGACGACGGAACGATCCACGCGCTCTCGATCACGACCTCGGTGCCTACCGGCGGCTGAGAAGAAGACACTCGACCCGTATAGTCAGAACCGTGAACGAAGCTGGCACCCCGGAAACCGAGCCGAATGTGACCGAGAAGGTCCGTGAGTTGATCGCCGAGAACGAGGTGCTCCTGTTCATGAAGGGGACTCCGGAGTCTCCGCAGTGTGGCTTCTCCATGCGGGTGGTCGGGATCCTCGACCAGATGGGCGCCGACTACGCAGCGCTCGATGTCCTCCCCGCTCTCGATCCACTCCGGGAAGCGACTGGTGAGATCGCAGACTGGCGGACCTTCCCGCAGCTGTATGTGAAGGGCAGCCTGATCGGCGGCTGCGACATAGTCGAAGAGATGTACGCCTCAGGCGAGCTCTCGAACCTGCTCGGCGTCGAAGCGCCGGCCACTCAGCCTGATGCGCCAGCCCCGGGAGCCGTTCCGCCGGCCTCCTCGGGACCGATTCAAATCGAAGAGTAGAGACAGGTAGCGCGCTCAGACGGCGGGAGCGCCCTCGCCGGGTGCTTCTTCGCGCACCTGGAACGAGGAGCCACAGCCACAGGCTGCGACGACATTCGGGTTGTTGACCTGGAAGCCGGCGCCTTGGAGCCCGTCTACCCAGTCGACCTCGGAGCCGAAGACGAACTGCATGCTGGTCTTGTCGACAACGACAGGCACGCCGTCGAACTCGAAGCGATGGTCGTCATCGTCGGCTTGGTCGAAAGCAAGCGCGTACTGGAACCCGGAACAACCGCCACCTCGAACGGCAACGCGAAGGGCGCGGCCCTGCTCGGGCTCATCGCCGAGCAGCTCACGAACCTTGCCGACAGCAGCAGGAGTGAGGGTTACTGGATCGATCTTGGTTTCAGTCGTCATCGCTCGTGCATTCTAGACCCCAACCCGGTCCGGCTGAGAGGAAATCCATGCGAGATGCTCGAAAATCCGCTTGGAATCACTGATTACCTCTCCTTCCAAGAGCAGCACAGGCACTCTTGTCTGTCCGCTGACAGCTTCGACTTCCGGGCGGGAGCCCTTGGACCAGGCGACGCGCCTCTGCTCGAACGGCACGCCTGACTTGCGAAGACGGCGCGCTACCGCTCCACAGGGGCAGAGGTAGTTGCCGGGAACGCGGCAGCGATAGAGAACTGCTTGCGGTTTGCTTTCGACCTGATCGTCCACCAGGCGATCGTAGGCGAGCGGCGACCTCGGCGTGCGCCAATCAGACGATAAAGACTGATAGAACACATCGGGTGAGCGGAGGAGAGCAGCGAACGGTGCTGGTTGCTGACACGACCGGCTACCTGCCAAGAGAGTCCGTGGACCATCTCGGAATCGAGTTGGTCAGCCTCTACGTGACCCTCGACGGTGTGACAGAGAAGGAAACCGAGATGGGAGACTTCTCGGACTTCTACAAGCGCCTGAGAGCAAGCGACGGCATGCCGACTACCTCGCAGCCTTCGGTCGGTGACTTCATCGATGTCTACGAGCCGATCCTCTCCGAAGGCAAAGAGATCCTCTCGGTTCACATCTCGGCCGGCCTATCCGGCACGCACGAAACCGCACTTCAGGCAAAAGAACAGCTGACCGCCGAGGGTAAGGGCGGAGAGCGGATAGAGGTATTCGACTCACGAAGCGCTGCCGGCGGGACCGGAATGATCCAACTAGCGGGAGCGGTCGCAGCCCGGCAGGGCCAAAGCGCAGCAGAGGCGCTCGCCACAGTCACCGCAGCGCGCGAGGAGCTGAAGATCTGGTTTGCACCCGACACGCTCGAGTATCTGAGGCGTGGCGGAAGAATCGGCGGAGCCCAGGCTCTGATCGGATCGGCGCTGCAGATCAAGCCGATCCTGACCTTCGAAGAAGAGGTAACCCCCGGGGAAAAGGTCCGCACCTCGAAGAAGGTGGTCGAGCGGATGAAGGCTCTCTCCGAGGAACGTCATGCTGCGGGTTGCGACGGCTGGGTGATCCAGCACATCGACGACGCCGAACGGGCAGACGCACTGGCTGAGGCTTGTCGAGAGATCTACGGATGCGAGCCGGTGATGATCTCCCAGATCGGACCGGTCGTGGGAGCGCACGGTGGCCCCGGGCTGCTTGGAACCGGAAGTATCCCGGCGAAGTACGTCCCGCTGGACGTAATCCGCTGAGCCTTACCTGCTGCGGTTACGAGCGACGACGACCGAGTGCGATTGCAACGCCTGCAATCGCACCAAGCGCCAGAGCGCCAGCGGTCAGCTCGCCCTTGTGCTTCGAGGCCTGCAGCTTGAGGTCTGTCGCCTCGGTCCAGCGCTGCCTCAAAACCGCTACCGAATCCGACAGCCCTGCCCGTTGAACCAGGATGTCGTCACGGATCTGATCTGCGCTGCGGGCCCCCGGAGCCGGCATCGGGCCCTTTGCCCGCGGATCGATATTGCCCTCGCTCACGACTTGGACCCCTCGCTGGCGGTTCTGGACTCCTCGAAATCGGACTTGATCTCCTTCGCCTGCTCGATCGCCATCTCGGGTAGCGGGGGCGCCGAGGTCTGGAAGGAGCGCCTCGCAAACAGACCGGCACCGATAGCGACGAGAATGAAGATGACCGCTTCGATCAGAAAGCCGGCCCAAAAGGAGCTTCCGAAAAACGCGCTGTTCAGCCCCCAGGCGATCGCATGCATGAGGAGGATCAGGGCGAGTACTGCAAATATCCCTGCCGCAACTCCGACGACCGAGCCCCGGACCAGCCGGTTGAACTTCTCGGAAACCTCGGCCTTGGCGAGTTCGATCTCCTCTCGAAAGAGAACGGTCGCGCGATCGGTCACCTCGAAAGCGAGCTCGCCGATCGTCATGTCTTCGAGACCTCTGGTGCCTCGATCGCCTTGGCCGTCGGGGGCTTTTGAGGCCCCCGCACCGGCTGAGCCGGATGCACGCGACTGACCTTGGGTAGGGGTCGGCTGCGCGTCCGCTGGCGGGGGCGTGCCGGTCGGCGGCACCTTGGGCTGATCCTCGCCTGGAATCACTCGGGGGGCTCCTCGTTGAAGGCCCGCTTCCAGATCGCAGTTGATGCCCTGCGGGCAAGTAGCGCCGCTAAAGCACTGGTGGCAAGCGTCAATCCGGACCAGACGAGTCGCCGGACCATCTCGTTTTCGGGCTCAGGCTGAGCCACGGAATCAGAGACACGCTCAGTTGTTGAAGTGATTGACACGGTCTATGAGTAAACCACCCCTGCGGCTGAACCGCGGGAGGGATCTCCCTAATCGCCGACCGACTCAGTTACCGGAGCGAGTCCGCGATAGATCGTGTCGACCACCAACTCCTTGGCCCGGTCGAACTCTTCCTCGGTGGCGGGCACGAGCTCGAAGATCCAGCCCGAGAGGAACTGCTCCACCGCGCCAAAGAAGAGCAGCGAGGCATCGGTCGGCGAGACATCGCTTCGCATCTCCCCCAGCTCCTGGGCCTGCTCCACGAAAGAGGCGACCTGGTCGTAAGCGCGGGTGATCTCCGGCAGGTGGATCCGACCGAAGGAGTTGGCGGCGCGAGTTACCTCGACGATCACGACCTTCATCACCTCTGGCTGGTACCGGTAGCTGTCGACGATGAATGCGGCGGCGGCGGCCAGCTTCTCACGCGGTGTATCGAGGGTCTTGTCGGCCTCGGACATAGCGGCGAGCAAAAGCGACCAGCGGTCGGTGAAGAGTTCGTTGAGCATCTGCTCTTTCGAATCGAAGTAGTGGTAGACCAGCCCGTGGGCAACGCCGGCTTCGCTGGCGATGTCGGACACCCGCGAAGCGTGAAAACCCTTCTCGGCGAAGACCTTGGTTGCCGCTTCGAGGATGGAGCGTCGCTTGTCGGCTGCTTTCTCGCTGGCCATAGCTAGAGCGCACCTCCAACTGCGAGATTCAATTCACCCGGGCCCGGCCAGGAGTAGGCATCGGGCTGACGCGACGAAAGAGCCGGGATCTGGTTACGAACGTCCTCGAGTGAGCCGAGGTCGCAGTCAGCGATCGCAACACCGACACCTTCTCCGAGCCGGGCGAGCACCGTCCCCCAGGCATCGCAGACGAGTGAGTTTCCGTGGCTGTCGTACTGGGGGTCTGCCAGGCCGACCTGATTGGCTGCCGCAATGAAGGTCTGATTCTCGATCGCGCGCGCGCGGAGCAGGACCTCCCAGTGAGCTCCGCCGGTATGGGCGGTGAACGCAGACGGGACGGCGACGATGTTGGCTCCGCGAAGCGCGAGGATCCTGAACAGCTCAGGGAAACGAAGGTCGAAACAGACCGTCATCCCCAGATCGAACCCCGTATTGCCAAGCTGAGCGTTCACGACCTCTTCGCCCGGCTCTTCGGTGGCCGATTCGCGGTACTCGACTCCACCAACCTCGACATCGAACAGGTGGATCTTTCGGTACACGGCAAGGCTCGAACCGTCGGGGCCGAACAGCACAGAGGTGTTGGAGAGCCGGTCCCTGTCGCTACGACGCTCGGCAAAACTCCCGGCGAGCAGGAATATCTCCCGCTCAGATGCCCAAGTTGCCGCCGCGGACATCGCCGGACCATCGATCGGCTCGGCACCGGCGATCAGATCCTCAGGCGAGCCGAGCAGCGGCCACTTTTCGGGCAGCACGACCAGCTCCGCGCCCTCATCAGCGGCACGAGCGACGAGACCCTCGGCCGACTCGAGATTGAGATCCCGATCGCTGCCGGAGTTCATCTGTACTACTCCTACCTGCAACGGCTCCGCCCTTCCTTCGACTCAGAAATACGAGATTGACTGCTCGGTCAATCTAGCGCCGCAAGGCTCGATTGGTTGGCAGGCGGCGACCGAACCGCAGCGCTTCAGGCGAGGAAAGAGTCGGACTGCTCTGAGTCGGGCTCGTTCAAGCCCGCAGCGGCTCCGCTTGCGAGCAACTGCTCGATCTCCTCTTCTCCGTAATCAGCCTCGGCAAGCACCTCGGCGGTGTGCTCGCCAAGCCCCGGTGCAGGCTCTGGGCTGCGGGCAGGAGTGCGCGAGAAGGGGACCGGAAAGGCGATCTGGCGCACCTTCCCGAGCTCGGGCTGGTCGAGCTCGACCACCATCTCACGCTCGGTTGCCTGTGGCGAATCGAATGCCTCGTCGAGATCGAGGATCGGCTCGATGCAGCAGTCGTGCTCGTCGTTGAAGACTTTCCATTCCTCACGAGTCCGGGAAGCAAAAACCTCCGAGATCGCACGCCAGGCATCGGAGCCGGGGCTCTCGAACTGCTTTTCGATCAGATCCTCGCGACCTACCCCTCCGCACCAGGCTGCCCAGAACTTCGGCTCGAGTGCGCCACAGCTGATCCAGCCGTCTGAGGCCTGGTAGGGCATGTAACAGACGAACGCACCCGACAACTCCAACTTGCCTCGCTCAGGCGGGACGTCCTCGGCGAAGTACTTGGCGGCGACCATGACCAGCCAGCTGGCGGCGCCGTCGGTCATAGAG
>JBEIRY010000067.1:0-9177 GCA_040375675.1 Thermoleophilales bacterium
GGTTAGCGAGGCAGAAGCCGGCCTCGCTGCCGGGGAGATCACCCTGCCGGCGATCATCCGACCGGCATTCACCCTTGGCGGCCAGGGCGGGGGGGTGGCAAATACCGAGACAGAGCTCGCCCAGATCGTTTCCGAGGGGCTTGCAGCGAGTCCGATCACACAGGTACTGGTGGAGGAGTCGGTTATCGGCTGGGGCGAGTACGAGCTCGAGGTGATGAGGGATCACAACGACAACGTCGTGATCATCTGTTCGATAGAGAACATAGATCCGATGGGTGTCCACACCGGAGATTCGGTCACCGTTGCGCCGGCGCAGACGCTTCCGGACCCGATCTATCAGGATCTGCGCGATCAGGCGATCAAAGTGATTCGTGCCGTCGGGGTCGAGACAGGAGGCTCGAACGTACAGTTCGCCGTGAACCCCGACAGCGGAGAGATCGTGGTGATCGAGATGAACCCAAGGGTCTCGCGCTCATCGGCTCTCGCCTCCAAGGCAACAGGCTTTCCGATCGCAAAGATCGCCGCCAAGCTGGCCGTCGGCTACTCGCTAGAGGAGATTCCGAACGACATCACCCGCGCGACCCCGGCCTCGTTCGAGCCGACGATCGACTACGTGGTGACCAAGATCCCGCGATTCGCCTTCGAAAAGTTTCCCGGCGCCGACAGCCGCCTGACTACCCACATGAAGTCGGTCGGAGAGGTGATGGCGATCGGCAGGACCTTCCAGGAGTCGTATGCCAAGGCCATGCGGTCGCGTGAACTCGATTCCCCTGCTGATCTCGACTGCACCGACGACGAGTTGGTCGAACGACTGGCCGTTCCCTCAGCCGACCGCTTCGATCTGTTGGGCGAAGCCTTCAGGCGAGGAATAGATGACTCACGGATCGAGGCCGCGACGATGATCGATCCCTGGTTTCTCGCTGAGATCAAAGAGCAGACCCTCGCTGGAGACCAAGCTGACTCTGATGACGGCCTCGAGCGCACCTTCAAGTCGGTCGACACTTGTGCGGCTGAGTTCGAGGCCGAGACCCCGTACTACTACTCAGCCCGTGAGCGGCCGATCAGGGTCGGCCGCGACAGCCAGGTCGAGGGAGAGGTGCGACGCGGCGACCGCCCATCGGTGGTGATCCTCGGGGCAGGCCCGAACCGGATCGGACAGGGGATCGAGTTCGATTACTGCTGTGTGCACGCCGCGCAGACGGTGCACGAGTCGGGTCGCGATGCGGTGATGATCAATTGCAACCCCGAGACCGTCTCTACCGACTACGACACATCCGATCGCCTCTACTTCGAGCCGCTGACACTCGATGACGCCCTGGCTGTGATCGAGCGCGAGAAACCCGAGGGGGTGATCGTTCAGTTCGGCGGCCAGACGCCCCTGAGGCTGGCCCGAGGCCTGGAGGAGGCGGGAGTGACTCTTCTGGGTACTCCAGTGGACGCAATAGATCTGGCCGAGGACCGCGGGAGGTTCGGAGCGCTGCTCAGGCGCCTGGATATCGCGCACCCTCCGTACGGGACAGCTCTCTCTGCCGAAGAGGCCGTCGCGATAGCTGAAGATGTCGGCTTCCCCTTGCTGGTGCGCCCTTCCTACGTTCTCGGAGGCAGGGCGATGGAGATCTGCTATTCGCCCGAGGCTCTGAGTTCCTATCTGGAGCGAAACGTGAAGGCCGATCAAGAGCATCCATTGCTGCTCGACCGATTCCTCGAAAACGCGGTCGAGGTGGATGTAGACGCGCTTTGTGATGGTGAGACATGCGCAGTGGTCGGCGTGATGCAGCACGTCGAGGAGGCAGGGGTTCATTCGGGCGACTCGGCCTGCGTGCTGCCGCCGATGAGCCTCGGCGAAGAGATGATGGAGAAGATCTCCCAAACCACCAAACAGATAGCTCTGGAGCTCGGAGTAATTGGTCTGATCAACATCCAGTACGCAGTCAGCGACGGTGACCTATACGTAATCGAGGCGAACCCGCGCGCTTCGAGGACGGTCCCCTTCGTCTCGAAGGCGATCGGTACGCCGTTGGCGAAGATCGCCTGCCGGCTGATGTTGGGTGAGTCTCTGGTCGAGCAATCACTTCCGGAGGAGACGCCGAAACATGTCAGCGTCAAGGAGGCGGTAGTTCCCTTCAACCGTTTCGACGGGGCTGACGCACTGCTCGGTCCCGAGATGCGCAGCACCGGTGAGGTCATGGGCGTGGCTGACGACTTTCCGACCGCCTTCGGTAAAGCTCAGGCGGCAGCCGGGGCCGCTCTGCCTAGCGAAGGTACGGTCTTCATCTCCGTCACCGATACCGATAAGCCCTCGGCCACTCAGCTTGCCTCTCGCTTCCACGATCTCGGTTTCGAGGTTCTTGCCACCCCCGGCACGGCTCAGTCGATACGCGCAATGGGCATTCCAGTTCGCGAGATCAGCAAGATCAGCGAGGGCTCCCCCAATGTCGTCGATTGCATCAGGGGGGGAGAGGTAGATCTGGTCATCAACACACCCACCGGCTCGGGTGCACGCGCTGATGGCTATGCCATCCGCAGCGCCGCGGTGAGGAAGGGACTTCCCTGCGTGACGACTATGACCGGTGCCTCGGCAGCCGCTCGGGCGATCTTTGCGTCCAGAGGGGGCGCCCCCGATGTTCACGCGCTGCAGGATCTTCATGCCAATGGTGTAGGGGAGATCGACGCAGCCGCAGTCGCCTCTTCTGAAGATGCAGATGCCTGAGGCCTTTCTCGGCAACCCGACCAAGCCTCCCTTCGGCCGACGCCGCCTGGAGATCACGGGGAATGCGGAATCAGGCAGCTACCGACTGGTCGAGGCACTCGATCCAAGTGGGATCGTGCCGGTGCCGGGGCAGTTCTACATGCTCTCCACCGACGGCGGCTGGACGAGCGAGGATGGTCGGCCGTATCTCCCGCGCGCGTTCTCGGTTGCGACCGTTGATCTGGTCGATGGGGGTGTAAAGCTGGGCTTTCTCCTTCATGCGGTCGGTCCGGGTACCCGCCGGATCGAGGGAATGCGGAGAGGTGGAGGCGATGACTTGCTGGCCGTCGGACCGCTCGGCCGCGGGTTTAGCGCACCGGGTGAGGTCAGCTCTTCGGCGAAGGGCGCCATCCTGGTTGGAGGGGGCATTGGTGTGGCTCCACTCGCACTGCTTCGCAGGAGGCTGGTCGAGCGGGGGGTTCCAAGCAGGGTCCTGCTCGGCTATCGCGACGCGGACAACGCTGGAGGTACGGATCTCTTCGACTGCTCGGAGGTAAGGCTCGCAAGCGAAGATGGCCACGCAGGACACAAGGGGAGGGTCACCGATCTTCTCGAGCAATTACTGAGTGGCGATGACCGCGAATCTGCCGTGGTCTACTCCTGTGGCCCCCCGGCAATGCTCGAGGCAGTAAGGGTGATGTGTGAGTCGGCTGGTGTACCCAGCCAGCTCGCGCTCGAGTCGCCTATGGGATGCGGATACGGAGCCTGCTTCGGCTGCGCGGTTCCGCTGCGAGATGGCGGGTATATGCGTCTCTGCCTAGACGGACCTGTGGTGGAGGGAGCGGCAATCGCAACTGCGGAGATCGGAGGGCCACCGCAGTGATCGGGTCGGGAAACCTCCAGACGAGCCTCTGCGGGATAGATCTGGATCACCCGGTTTTGAACGGATCCGGAACCTTCGACGCCATCGCCGCAATGGATGTATTCGACGAGACACTGGCGAGCAATTTTCCCTTCTCGGCCTTCGTCTCGAAGACGATCACTCCTGAACCTCGACCGGGCAACCCACCGCCGCGGCTGTGGGAGGAATCGAGTGGCCTGATCAATTCGATCGGTTTGCCCAACAAGGGGCTCGACGGATTCATCGAAAAGGACTTGCCCCGGCTTTCGGCTCTTCCTGTCCCGTTGATCGTTTCGGTGATGGCCACCAGCGCCGAGGAGTTCGCTCACTTGGTCAGGGTCGTCGGCGAGAGGGAGGAGGTCGCTGCTCTGGAGCTGAATGTCAGCTGCCCCAATGTCAAGTCCGGCCTTGTAGTCGGTGAGTCTCCCGATGAATGCGCTTCGTTGGTCGAGCAGCTTCGCTCGCTCACCGGCAAGCCATTGATCGTCAAGTTGACCCCGAGCGTCGACCCCGAGCCCGTTGCTGCTGCCGCAGCAGCTTCCGGCGCGGATGCCCTATCTCTCGTCAACACGCTGAAGGCTTCACCTCTCTCGCCAGAAGGTGAGGGCCCCTGGCTCGGCGCTACCTCCGGAGGTCTGTCGGGCCCTGCCATCTCGTCACTTGCTCTGGCTCACGTCGGCGCGGTTTCATCGGCGGTCGAGGTGCCAGTGATCGGCATGGGCGGCATCTCCAGCGGAGCCGACGCGCTGGAGTTCCTGCGCGCTGGCGCCACTGCAGTTGCAGTCGGCACCGAAAGCTTCAGAGATCCTGCGGCCGGACGGCGGGTTGCAGAAGAGCTGTCCGAGATGGCGAGCGCCGCCGGCGCGGAGGAGATTTCCGACCTGCTCGGCTGAGCTGCTGTTCCCCCCTGGCCCCTACAACATTTCGACACTGGCTACGTGGAAGGCATCGGTTGGTTGACAGGTCTGAACGCAGGAATTTTTCCCGCGCATATAATCGCCCCTCATGGCGTCCAGTTCCCAATCCTCTTCGGCACCAGAGCGCTCACCGGATCAGCGCATGCAGGCCCTCAAGCGGGCCAACCACATCCGGACCAAGCGGGCCCAGCTGAAGAAGGACCTGAAGGCCGGCAAGGTGCGGGTCCACACTCTCCTGATCGATCCTCCCGAGTATGTGTTGACCGCCAAGGTCTTCGATTTGCTTCTCGCGGTTCCAAAGCTTGGACGGGTCAAGGTGAATCGGATGCTCAACCACTGCAGGATCTCCCCGAGCAAGACCATTGGCGGGCTCTCGGAGCGACAGCGGGGAGAGCTCGTCTCCCTGCTAACCCGCTGAGCGCCGAGAGGCACGCGGCCACCAGCGCCAGGCCGATCTAGCCAGTTGCCCTCCTCGAGCGGAAAGGTCTTCGTCATTACCGGCCCATCTGGGGTCGGCAAAGGGACTCTGATTTCTGGGCTGCTCGCGGAGTCACCTGGGCTGGAGATGTCGGTGTCTGCCACCACCCGCCAACCGAGAGAGGGCGAACTCGACGGGCGGGAATATCACTTTCTCTCCTCGGCGGAGTTCGGTCGCCGAGTGGCCGAAGGGGAGTTTCTGGAGCATGCCGCCTACAGCGGCAACCAGTACGGAACCCTGCGCTCAGAGGTGGAGGCTAGGTTGACCTCCGGCATCTCCGTGGTGCTGGAGATCGAGCTTCAGGGTGCACGTCAGATCCGTGAATCGATGCCTCAGGCGATTCAGATATTCATTGCCCCGCCAGATCCCGACGCCCTACGTATCCGACTGGAGGGGAGGGGCACCGACACGCCGGAGGCCATCTCCGAGCGCTTGCGTACGGCCGAGGTCGAGATGGCTGCGCAAGGTGAATTCCCGAACGTGGTCGTGAACGACGACGTGCAAAAGGCCCGCGAGGAGCTCGTTGCGCTCGTTCAGGGTCAGTTACCCCTAGACTGAGTGGCGATGCCAAGGCCCCGAGTAGACAAGCTTCTGGAAAAGACCGGCTCGCACTACGCGACGGTGATAATCGCGGCCAAGCGCGCCCGGCAGATCAATGCCTATTACTACTCGCTCTCCGAGGGCACCTACGGCGAGTACACCCCGCCGATGGTTGAGAGCAAGGGGTCCAGTTCCGTTTCTGTTGCGCTTGACGAGCTTGCCGCGGACAAGCTCAAGTTCGAATACAAGGACTGAGCCCGATGTCACGAATCCTGCTCGGAGTGAGCGGAGGGATTGCTGCCTACAAGGCGGTCGAGTTCGTTCGGCTCGCCACGAAGGCTGGTCACGGCGTCAGGGTGCTTATGACCGACAACGCATCGAGGTTCGTCGGTGCCGCCACCTTCGAGGGGATCACCGGCGCTCCGGTGCTTACCAGCGAATTCGACTCCGACCCGATGAGTGGCTCCTTTCCCGGAGAGCCGCGCCCGGATCATGATCCGATCAGCCACCTCGAGGTCGTTGCCAACGCTGACTGTTTCCTTGTCGCACCGGCCTCTGCTGGCACCATCGCAAAGCTCGCCAACGGGTTTGCCGATTCGATGCTGACTACGGGCTTCCTGGCCTGCACTGCTCCGCGACTTGTGGCGCCCGCGATGAACGACCGGATGTATCGCGACCAGGCCGTCGAGGCGAACATCGAGACGTTGAGGTCACGCGGGGTTGTAATTCTGGAGCCGGCATCGGGTGACCTCGCCTCTCGCGGCGAGCAAGGGGTCGGCAGGATGCAGGAGCCGGCACAGTTGCTCGAGGCCATAGAGGGGACTCTGCCGCAGCCCTCGGGGAGATGGGACGGCTTGAAGGTGCTCGTATCGGCTGGAGGAACCCGCGAGCCGGTCGACTCGGTGCGATTCCTCGGTAACCGCTCCAGTGGTCAGATGGGTTTCGCCTTGGCCGAGCAGGCGCTGGCGCGTGGCGCCTCGGTCACCGTCGTTGCGGCGAACGTCTCGCTCGATACGTCATCCGTAATAGAGCGCGTCGATGTAGAGACGACCTCGGAGATGTCGTCGGCCCTCTCGGACCGTTTCGGCAATTGCGATGTGCTGCTGATGGCTGCAGCACCTGCGGATTTCACTCCAGTGGGGCAGGATTCGGCTGGAAAGATCTCGCGCGGTGAGGGGAGTCGAAGCCTCGATCTCGAGCCAACCGAGGACATTCTCTCCTCGCTTGCTGCCCGCCGCGAGCCTGGCCAGACTCTGATCGGTTTTGCCGCGGAGATCGGAGAGGGGGTCGATCGTGCGCGGAAGAAGCTGGTCGACAAGGGTGTGGATGCAATCGTGTTGAACGACGTATCGCGGAGCGAGATCGGTTTCGACTCGTCTCAGAATGAGGTTTTGATCGTCGATTCGGGTGGCGAGACTCTCGTTCCCCTTGCTCCCAAGGCAGAGATCGCTGCGGCGGTCCTCGACCGAGTTGACGAGATTCGAGGCAGGGGCACTTCAACCGGCTCCGCCGCGAGCAGCCCCGCCGGTTCTGATCGATTCAGATCTCACTGATTCAACGTCCCCGACCAGCGTCCCTCGTAGACTCCTCGTATGGCAGAGATCACCATTGAACCCGCAGAGGGCGATAGCAGCGCCTACCTCGACTACCGCAGGGGGCTCGAGTTGCTCGAAGACGGTGACTTCGCCGGGGCCAGAGGGCACTTGGAGCGCGCGGCATCCTCGGACCCAGACAAGTCCTCGGTACGTGAAGCTCTGGGCCGGGCGTACTTTCGACTCCACAACTACTCAGGGGCCGCTGAGGAGTTTGCGGCCGTGGTCGAGCGCCACCCAGTCAACGACTTCGCGCACTTCTGCCTCGGCCGTGCCCTCTCCAAGGTTGGAGACACGGAGGGCGCCCGCCACCACCTGGCGCTCGCCTCGAATCTGCGGCCAGAGCGACGCGACTATCGGGTCTATCGCGAGCGACTGACTCTCACCAGCTGATCGATTTTCGTGCGCGCGCTGCTGCAGCGGGTTTCTCAAGCCCGAGTCGAGGTAGGAGGCGAGTCTGTGGGTGCGATAGGCCCGGGGTTGCTCGTTTTGCTGGGAGTAGAGCAGGGAGATGACGAGACTGCCGCCGATCGCATGATCGAGAAGGTTCTCTCGCTGAGGATCTTCGAGGACTCTGACGGCAAGATGAATGAGCCGCTCGGTGACCGTGAGGTCCTCTGCGTAAGTCAGTTCACGCTGTGCGCGGATACCAGTAGCGGTACGCGCCCGGGATTCTCGTCTGCCGCAGATGCGGAGTTAGCCGAGCCGCTCTACGAAAGGGTGCGCGACGGCCTTGGCGGCTGTGGCGGTAGCTTCGGGGCGAGCATGCAGGTGCATCTGATCAACGACGGCCCGGTGACAATTCCACTGCAGACGTAAGTGGCAGGACGGGTTCGGGCATGGACTCATGGAGCGGTCGAAGCAGCTTGGCGCACGCTGCCCGATGGGCCAATCCCTCACGGCTATACTCGCTTGGTACTTTCCAAATGGCTTGATCGGAAGGTGGGCGTGGGCCCACCTTTTTTATGGTCTGAGACGAGCAGGAGGCAAGCGAGAGATGGCGGACAAGAGAATCGAAAGAATCGAAGCTGAGGCGCAAGAGCGCATCGCAAGTGAGATTCCCAACGTTGACCTACTCGCTTGCGAGGAGCTCGGCCATGAACGCCTCCGCTTCGTGATCGACTCCGCCGAGGGTGTGGATCTCGAGCTATGTGAGCGTGTAACCGCCCTTTTCCCCGATCTGCTGGAGGAGTTTTCGCTCGAGGTTTCTTCTCCCGGACCCGAGCGCCCGCTGCGAACTCCTGAACATTTTTCGGAGCGAGCCGGCGAGCGGATCCGGGTTCGTACGAGTGAGCCGGTGTCGGGCTCCCGGAACCTGATCGGGACACTGGTCTCGTCCGAACAGGAGTCGCTGTTGCTGGTGACCGAGCAGGGGGAAGAGGTCAGGATCGACTTTGAAATCATCGCGAGGGCAAACCTCGCCCCTTCAACCGAGCAAGGGGAATATGGCTCGGATAATTCCGACATGAGCGAGTCAGAGGTGAACGCATGAGTCAGGAGATCGTCGATGCACTCAAGGCACTGGAGCAGGAGAAGGGGATAGCCGAGGACACCCTCATGGATGCGCTGTCCGACGCGCTCCTGTCTGCCTACAAGAAGACACCGGGTTCGGCCAAGTACGCCAAGATCGAACTCGATCCCTCGACCGCAGACTTCCGGGTGCACGAGCTGATCGTCCCGGAGGACATCGAGCAGAAGCTGCTCGATGAGCAGTTCGAGGAAGAGATCAGCGCCGCAGAGGCGGCAGAGGCGGCCGGTGAAGAAATCGATCGCGACTTGATGCCACGCAGCCTTGTCGACCCAGAGACCGGCGAGCGCCGCGATCCCGAAGAGCCGGAGCTCGAGCCCGAGAGGCTTGCGCCTTATCTCGACAAGATCAAGACCCGCGATGTCACACCTGACAACTTCGGGCGGATTGCAGCTCAAACCGCCAAGCAGGTGATCCTCCAGAGGATCCGCGAGGCAGAGCGGATGATGATGTACGAGGACTACAAGGATCGCGTGGGAGAGCTCGTCACGGGAATCATCCAGCAGTCTGACAATCGCTACACGCTGGTTCA
>JBEIRY010000083.1:0-5664 GCA_040375675.1 Thermoleophilales bacterium
ACCTCGCCGAAGCGCGCGAGATAGCCGGGCGCCCACTGCAGATGGCCACGGTTGACGTGCACACCGTCGGGGCCGGAGGCGGATCGATCGCCTGGCGCGACGCCGGTGGCGCGCTGCGGGTGGGACCGCGCTCGGCCGGGGCCGAGCCTGGGCCGGCTTGTTACGGCCGGGGCGGCACCGAGCCCACGGTGACCGACGCCAACCTGCTGCTCGGCTACCTGCCGGCAGGTGAAACCTTGGCTGGCGGCATCGAATTGGACCGCGCAGCAGCCGAGAATGCGGTGGGTGGGCTCGCCGGATCGCTTGGTCTGGACCCAGTCGAGACAGCCGAGGGGATAGTGCGGGTGGCCAACCAGGAGATGGCCGCGGCGTTGAGGGTGGTCTCGGTGGAGCGCGGAATAGACCCGCGTGAGCGCGCGCTCGTGGCCTTCGGCGGCGCGGGGCCGCTGCACGCCGCCGCGATGGCGGCCGACCTGGAGATGCCGCGGATCGTGGTACCGAGGGCAGGTGGAGTGCTCTCGGCGCTGGGGCTCGTCTCGGCAAGCCGGCGGCGAGACCGGGCTCGCACCGTGCTGATCGGCGGAGACGACCTCACCCAAGAGCGGGTGGAAAGCGAGATCGCCCAGGTACAGGCGGAGGCGCTGGAAGGCTTCGCCACCGAGAGCGCCGAGGCGCGCGCAGAGCTGGGGCTGCGCTACCGCGGGCAGTCGTTCGAGCTTCGGATAGCCGCTCCCACCCCGTGCAGCCCCGAATCTCTACGCGAGGCGTTCGAGCAAGAACACGAGCGACGCTATGGATACCGCGATCCAGAGCTTGCGATAGAGCTCGTGACGATCGCGGTCGCTGCGGTCTCCCCGGCGCCGGAGTTGGGTCTGGAGGCGAGTGGGGATGGAGCGAATGAGCTGGTCGAGTCGGAGCGAGAGGCGACCTTCGGCGGCGAGGCGTTGCCTGCGCGTGTGTTGCGCGGCGAGCCCGGTCCAGGCACAAAGGCTCTAGGACCGTGCATCTTCGAGCTGCCCGAGACGACGCTGGTGCTGCCGCCCGGTTGGAGTGCGGAGGTAGATGCCGACGGCACGATCGTCTGTGAGAGGCGGTCGGGATGAGCGGAGCGGTCGACCCGATCGCTTTGCAGGTGCTGATCGGCGCGCTGCGCTCGGCGTGCGAGGAGATGGGCGCAGTGCTGGTGCGCTCGGCGCACTCACCCAACATCAAGGAGCGACGCGACTGCTCGACCGCGCTCTTCGATGCGCGCGGAGAGCTCGTGATGCAGGCCGCACAGATTCCGGTGCACCTCGGCTCGATGCCCGAGGCGGTGGCTGCGGTTATCGGCGAGGAGCAGCACCCCGGTGATCTCTGGATCCTCAACGACCCCTACCGCGGCGGCACGCATCTGCCCGACATCACGCTGATCAGTCCGGTCTTCCACTCCGAGGGGCTGATCGGATTTGCCGCAAGCCGGGCGCATCACGCCGATGTCGGCGGTCCCACCCCGGGCGGGATGCCGTTCGATTCCCACACGCTGGCCGATGAGGGGGTGGTGATCCCTCCCACCCGCGTCGATTCAGGGACCTTCGACTCGCTGGCAGCCCAGATGCGAAACCCCACACAGCGCCTTGCCGATCTGCGCGCCCAGCAGGCGGCAAATGCCACCGGAGCCAAGCGGCTGCAGGGGCTCTGCGAGCGGATGGGCACTGCCCAGGTGCAGGATGGTCTGGAGGAGATCCTCGCCTACGCCGAGCGGCGGATGCGCGCGGCGCTCGGAGCGCTGCCTGATGGCGTCGGCGAGGCCGAGGACTTCCTGGAGTCACCTGAGGACGGATCCGACATACCCATCCGGGTGCGGGCGGATCTGCGTGGCGAAGAACTGACGCTGGATTTCACCGGCAGCGCCGAGCAGACACTTGGCAACCTCAACTGTCCGGCCTCGGTGACCCACGCAGCTTGTCTGTATGCGGTGCGGGTGGTGTTCGATCCGGAGGCCCCGCCATCGGCCGGATCGTGGCGGCCGGTGACTATCGAGATCCCAAAGGGAACACTCTTGGATGCCGAGCCGCCAGCCGCGGTAGTTGCGGGCAACGTGGAGACCTCCTCGAGGGTGGCCGATGTGGTGATCCGCGCGCTCGGCGCGTTCACCGAGGTGGCCGCAGACGGTCAGGGGACGATGAACAACCTCACCCTTTCCTCGGAGGTGGAGGGAGAGGCCTTCACCTACTACGAGACGATCGGCGGTGGCCAGGGCGCGAGTGCAGACGCCCCGGGACCGAACTCGATCCACGTGGCGATGTCGAACACCTTGAACACTCCGGTCGAGGCGCTGGAGCTCGAGTACCCGCTGCGGGTGCGAGAGCTTGCGGTGCGGCGGGGAAGCGGCGGTTCGGGAGCTCGACACGACGGAGGCGACGGGACCGTGCGAGAGATCGAGGCGCTGATCCCGATGCGCTATGGGCTGATCAGCGAGCGTCGCAAGCACGCACCTCCGGGCCGCAATGGCGGAGGCGACGGCGCCCCGGGGCGCGACACCTTGAACGGCGAGCCCATCCCGGCCAAGTCGGCCGGCGATCTGCAGCCGGGCGATGTGCTGAGGATCGAGACCCCGGGCGGCGGGGGCTACGGAGGCTAGGATCGAGCGATGGCGAGCAAGAGAGTGCAAAGCGAACACAGCGCCGAAAGTCACGACTCACGGGTAGAGGCGCCACTGATCGTGCTGGTGGCGATCGGCCTGCAGACGATCCTCGCTGTGGTGAGCCTCACGCAGGACTGGAAGCTGTGGATCCTGCCCGGGTGGGTGTGGCTGATTGCGGTCATCCCGGAGTTGATCTTGGTCGCGTTGCTTTCGCTACCGCCCTCGCGAAAGGAGATCGAGAAGAACGACGACAGGCGTACCTTCTCGATCGCGCTGGTGGTGCTGATGGCTTTGGTGAACACACTTGCGCTGGTCGGTCTGTTCACGGCACTGGTGACCGGCCACGAGACCTTGGCCGCGAGTCTCCTGCTGAAAGGTCTGACCATCTGGGGCACCAACGTGATCACCTTCGGGCTCCTCTACTGGGAGTTCGACGGCGGCGGGCCGGATGCGCGTATCCGCAGGCCCAAGGCGAAGGACCGCGACTTCCAGTTTCCGCAGCAGGAGAACGCCAACCTCGTCACCCAGCCGTGGCAGCCGCGACTGTTCGATTACGTCTACACCTCGTTCACCAACTCGATCGCCTTCAGCCCGACCGACGCGATGCCGATCTCCCACCGGGCGAAGGTGCTGATGATGACCGAGTCGATCATCTCGGCGGTGGCGGTGCTGCTGGTGGTGGCCCGCGCCGTGAACATCATGAATTGAGTGTCCGCAGGTGTTCGTAGTCTCCTCGCCGGTGAAGGTCTCCCGACACAAGAAGCGCGCCGCCGCAGTCTGTATCGGCTTGATCACTACGGCTCTGGTGCTTGGCGCATGCGGTGGCAGTAGCGATAGCGAGAGCCAAGGAGACCAGGGGGATCGCGCTTTGAACGGAGGCAACTGGGGCAGCTGGACCGGCACCCTGACCGGCAGCGACAACAGCAAGTTCCAGATCTTCTTGACTTTCGACACCCTCCGCCAAGGCCAGATATCAGGCACGGTTTACTTTCCCAAGCTGGGGTCCGCAGGTGAGTGCTCAGGCGCAGAGGTCTACCGCGAAAAGCAGGGGGATACCTACAGGTTCACCGAGGTAATCCCCGAGGCGGTGAATCCGAAGTGCGCCGGACTCGGCACGGTCCGGGTTACCCCGAACGGCGACTCGCTGGATTACTCGTGGACCAACGGCACCCAGTCATCGACCGGTTCGCTGCACTCCTACCAGGACTGATCAGCGATTCAGTCTTCGACGGGCTTGCCGTCGCGCTCTACGTAGCCACCCTTGCCGCCAACCACGATGATCGTGGTCTCTGAATCGGTCGGGTTGGAGATCAGGCGTACCGTCTCGGCATCGACTCTAGCCACAGCACCCGGGCCGAGTACGACTTCCTCACCGTCGCCGAACTCGATCTTCAAAGCACCCTGCTGGCAGATGTAGAGCTCCTGCTGAGTCTCGTGGGTGTGCTTGCGGCCCTCGCCGCCGGGAGGCAGCACGATCGCGTTGACTCCGAACTCGGTCACCCCCACCTCGTGGCGGATCTTGCGGAAGCCCGGGCCCTCGCCCATCGCGTCGAGCGGGCCTGCCGCCCAACCCTCGCCGCTTCGGATGTCTGTGATCTGGTCAGCCATCTGGGACGCAGCGTAGCGGGTGTAGGGGGATCCGCCTGCTCTAGCGTTCTTTCGAGTGGAAGGCAGCGGGCAAACCAGACCGACGCGCTTGATCGGCGTCTACGACGCCAACGGCTCAGTCCCGGGAGAGATCGCGTACTGGGTCGGGGCGAGGCTGGGCACCAGGCACTGCGCTCTCTGCGAGATCACTCATGGGACTTTTCGGGAGAAGGCGGAGTGGCGGGAGTGCAGATCCCACCTACCGGTGCCGTTCGAAGAGCTGCACCTAGACGAGGTCTCTGCAGAGGTCATGCGCCTGGTCGAAGGCCAGGCGCCGTGCGTGGTGGCGGAGAGTCCAGACGGAAGCCTCGCGATCGTGATCGATCGCGATCAGCTCGAGCGGTGCGATGGCGAGCCAGAGAGGCTCGCCAGGCTGGTCGAGTCGGTCGCCTAGCCCTGGAAGGGCTGTTCGTCGCCTGAGGTCTGCTCGCGCTGCTCGAGATCAGCCTGTGCAGCGCGATGTCCGAGCACGAGAACCACGATTGCAGCCACGACGATCAGGGTGATGAACAGCCCGACTATGAAGATGCCGATCAAGACTTCGGCCCGCCGGGCGGCGGGAGGATGAGAGCACCGAGGGCAAGGACCGAGGGCACCCAGATGCCGACGAAGATGCCTGCCTGCTCGTCCTCGAGAAACCAGAGGCCCACCGAGAAGAGGAACGAAAGGAAGGCCGCCACCAGGACGAGGATTCGCGCCTTCTTCACATAGTCACCGCTCACGGGTTCAACACAACTTCACCCCTGCCCTGGCCGCTGAGTCGAGGGGTGGACTCAGACCGCGTTGCTGGTGAACAGCAGCACGGCGAGAGAAATCGCGACGCCGAAGTCGTAGATGCAGATCAACGAGTTGCCCGGGGCGAAGTTGCCTTCGCGGATCATCCCGACCACGTGGTTGACGCCAGCGAGGAAGAGGAAGGAAATCACCGGCAGCGACACCGCGATCCAGGCCTCTGGACCGTGCTGGCTTGCGTAGAGGCAGCCGAAGCCGAGGCCGAGGCTCACGAACGCGATCTCGTACTGGAAGCCGTTGGTGGTCCAGCCGATCATCGCCGACATCTTCTTGGCGAAGACCGAGTGCATCACGGCTGAGCTGAAGAACGCAAAGCAGATCATGTAGAGGATCCAGCGGATCGCGGCAACCGAGAGGCTCTCGCTCTCGCTGCCACCCGGTGGGATCGAACCCGTCAGGGCGAGGATCCAGGCTATTACGAATAGCGCCGGAAGGATCAGGCCCGAGATTTGGTCTTTGATCTTCTCCACTGCCAAGAAGATTCACGAAGAATCCGGACGGAACGAGGCGCCCGAGCGCCTTGGGCGCGTATCGTGCGTGCCTATGCCCGATGCCGCCACCGCCGATTCCGCGCCCGCAGCCGACCTGCCCCGCTGGGATCT
>JBEIRY010000074.1:0-7371 GCA_040375675.1 Thermoleophilales bacterium
CCGGGCTCGTAGGTGATCGTCTTCACGTTGACGCACTCGTAGAAGCCGAACTTCGAGTGGGAGATACCCACACCTGAGTCCTTGACCCCGCTCCAGGCGCACTGACAGGCACCGTGGGTGAAGGCGTGGTCGTTTATCCAGGCCATTCCGGCTTCGAGTCGGCGTGCGATCCTCTCGCCCTTCTCTCGATCGCGAGTCCAGACCGATGCGCCGAGGCCGAACTCGGAGTCGTTTGCGAGTCGCAGGGCCTCGGCCTCGTCGGCGACCCTGATGATCGGCAGGACCGGTCCGAATATCTCCTCCTTCATGATCCGCATCTCGTGGGTGACTCCCGTCAGCACGGTGGGGGCGATGAACCTTCCGCTGAACCCTGCCACCTCTCTCGCCCCTCCACAGCGCATCTCGGCCCCTCGAGCCACTGCGTCGGCAATCAGTTCCTCGACCAGATCGGCCTGGCTCTCGGAGGTCATCGGGCCTATCTCTGTATCCCACGACATCGGGTTGCCGACCCGCATGGCCTGTGCTCTCGAGACCACGCCTTCGATGAATCGATCCGCCACCGGTTCGACCACGTACGCCCGCTCGATACCGGCGCAGGTCTGTCCTCCGTTGGCGAACGCTCCCCAGATGGCACCCGGGACGGTGTGATTCAGGTCGGCATCGGAGCAGACGATCATCGGGTCCTTGCCGCCGAGTTCCAGCACCGCGCCCTTCAGCCGCTTTGCGGCTTCGACTCCGACCTTCCGGCCTACCTCTACTGATCCGGTGAAGAAGATCTTCTCGGCCTTCGACTTGACCAACGCGTCACCGATCCTGCCACCGCCGTGGACGGTCCTCACGAGCCCCTGCGGCAGGCCCGCGCGCTCGAACACCTTTCGTACCTCCTCGCCGATCAGCGGGGTGAGGCTTGCGGGTTTGAGGACTACTCCGTTTCCGGCCATCAGGGCGATCGCGACTTCGGTCAGCGGAATCGACCAAGGGTAGTTCCACGGAGCGATCACGCCGATCACCCCCACCGGCTCGAAGGCGAACTTCGACGACTTGCTGGCAAAGAGGGCACTGCGCATCGGGATCTTCTCGTCGGCCAGCAGGCGTTGGCCCTCGTCGGCGATCCAGCGCAAGCCGTCGACGCTCGGGATCAACTCCATGGTGTAGCTCTCGACGATCGGTTTGCCCTGCTCTTGGCTCAAGAGTCGTGCAAGTCGGTCGCTTTCGGCAAGCACCACATCGGCTGTGCGACGGATGTAGCGGGCCCGCTCGCTTACCGGTAATTGTGCCCAGAACCTCTGCAGCTCCGAAACGTCGCCCACCACTGGCTCGACAGCCACCGGCCCGATCGTGGGAACCGTTCCCAGCAGTTCACCGGTGGCCGGATCGAATGACTCCAGGCCCTTTGCCCTCGGTGCCTTGCGGCGCGGCTTGGAAGCGGCCGCTTTCGGCTTGGCCGCCTTGGCACCGTTTTGGCTGCCGTTCGCGGAGGTCGCTGGAGCCTTTGCCGAGCGCTTGGTCGCAACCTTCTTCCTGGTCTTCTTCGGCTGATCTGCCATCGCGCCCGATTCTAGGTTGCCGGTCACCCAACTCGGGTCGTTACCGGCTGGTTGGCGGCACCCGATGGTGCTCACGCGTGCCCTGCACCTCCCGGCTGAATACGCAACTGCACGCCCTGGCCTGTGTTACCTTCATCGAGTGGCGGGGGTAGGAACCATGCCTCGAAGTGGTGTTCGAACACACTGAACAGGGAGAAAAGATGACCCCCAAAATCCGCCTCACCCTCGCCTCGATCCTCGCGTTGGTGGCCCTTGGTGCCATCGCGCCTGCGGCCAACGCATACGTCTATTGGAGCAACGCCGGCACCAATTCGATCACCCGAGCCAGCCTCGATGGCACCGGCACCAACCAGCCCTTGATCACCAGCGGAGGGTATCCCCGTGGAGTCGCGGTCGAGGGCAACCACATCTACTGGACCGACAGCGACACCTCCTCCATCGGGCGCGCCAACCTCGACGGCACCGGCGCCAACCTGTCGTTCATCACCGGAGCCGCCTATCCCTCGGGAGTCGCGGTCGAGGGCAACTACATCTACTGGACCAACTCCTCTGGCACCTCCATCGGCCGCGCCAACCTCGATGGTTCCGGCGCCAACCAGTCCTTCATCACCGGTGCAAGCTCTCCCGTTGGAGTCGCGGTCGAGGGCAACTACATCTATTGGGCCAACAACGGCTCCCACTCGATCGCCCGCGCGAACCTCGACGGCACCGGCGCCAACCTGTCGTTCATCACCGGAGCCGATTATCCCAATGGACTTGCGGTCAAGGGCAATTACATCTACTGGACCAACGCTTCCTACGCCACCCACACCATTGCCCGCGCCAACCTCGACGGCACCGGCGCCAACCAGTCGTTCATCACCGGCGTCAATTTTGCCGGGGGAGTAGCGGTCGACGACAACTACATCTACTGGGTCATCCCCTATTCGAATTCCATCGGCCGCGCCAACCTCGATGGTTCCGGCGCCAATCCGTCCTTCATAACCGGTGCAAGCTTTCCCTCGGGACTCGCGGTCGCCGATCCGCCCGATCCGCCCTCCGGCAGCCTCAGTTCGTCCTCCCACGACTTCGGCAGCCGCCTGGTGGGTACCGAGACGACGGCCACCTTCACCTTGAGTTCATCTGCATCGACTGCTCTGGATATCGAGGCCATGGGTATCGGTGGAAGTGGCGGCGAGAACTTCGTGATCCTGGGTGACAGCACCTGCTCGATCGCGACGACTCAGCTCGCCAACGGCCAATCCTGCACGATCAAGGTGAACTTCTCTCCCTCCAGCACCGGCTCGAAGTCGGCCACCCTCGACGTCCAGACCAACGACGGACTGAAGTCGGTCGCTCTCACCGGTACGGGAACTCCCATCCCAACCATCTCCGGAGCCGGCAAGCCCACCAAGACCTCGCTCAAGGTCAAGGTCGGATGCGGTGATGCGAATAACTGCACCCTCCAGTTCACCGGCAAGAAGGTCGGGACGAACGCTGCGATCACACCCAAGACCGTCTTCGTCCCGGCGGGCCAGCAGCCCACCGCCACCCTCGCCTACTCCAGAGCCCTGAAGACGGCTGTTGCCCGTGGCGGACGGGTGAGCGTCACCGTGACCAATCCGGTGAGCGGAGGAGCCAAGTCGATAGTCGTGAAGGTGGCCAGGTAGGTGACCCGCAAGCTTCGCCTCACCCTCGCCTCGATCCTCGCCGTAGCGGCCCTTGGCGCCATCGCGCCGGCGGCCAACGCATACGTCTATTGGACCAACGCCGGCACCAATTCGATCACCCGAGCCAGCCTCGACGGCACCGGCACCGGTTCTCGCTACGACCGCCAGTTCCTGTCATCAGATTCGAGCACTTCTGAATTCTGCTGGCGGTATGCCTGCGGCAACGTCAGCCCGTCCTCCCACGACTTCGGCAATCAACTCGTCTCAGGCGGAGCGACATCGAGCGCCACCGTCACACTCCAAGGGACTGGGCACGTAAACAACCTGACCATCCCGGCCAACGGGATCGTCCTAATTGGCACCGATGCCGAGCACTTCCAACTCACCGGCGGCACCTGCTCCGCCGGCTCCACTTCACTCCCGCAGGGCGGGACCTGCACAATCACCGTGGCTTTCAACCCCTCGAGTACAGGCTCGAAATCGGCCACCCTCGGCGTCGATACAAACGACGGCGGGAAGTACACCACTCTCACCGGCATCGGCACGGCACCCTCCGGTTCGCTGAGCCCCTCGTACAGCGCCTTCGGCAGCCGGCTCGTCTCGGCCGGTCTTTCCTCGGCTGCTACCTTCACGCTCGTCTCCAGCAGCAGTGTCGATCTCACCATTCCCGAGAACGGGATCAACCTAGCCGGCACCGATCCTGATCAGTTCCAAGTCACCGGCGGCACCTGCTCGGCCGCCTCCACTTCACTTGCGCAGGACCAGAGCTGCACGGTCACCGTGGCCTTCGACCCCTCGAGTCTCGGCTCGAAGGTGGCCACCCTCGACGTCCAGACGAACGACGGCACCAAGACCGCCACCATCACCGGCACCGGCACCGCCGAACCCACCATCTCCGGAGCCGGCAAACCCACGAAGACCTCTCTCAAGGTCAAGGTCGGATGCGGTGATGAGAATGCCTGCACGGTCCGGCTCACCGGCAAGAAGGTGGGGACGAACGCTGCGATCACGCCCGAGACCGTCTTCGTCCCGGCGGGCCAGCAGCCCACCGTCACCCTCGCCTATTCGAGAGCACTCAAGATGGCTGTTGCCCGTGGCGGGCGGGTGAGCGTCACCGTCACCAATCCGGTGAGCGGCGGAGCGAAGTCGATAGTCGTGAAGGTGGCCAGGTAGAGAAAAGGGGGGAGGGCCGGGCATCGCCCGACCCTCCTGTCCACTCCCCGGCTTTCGACGCTTTGGCCGACGGATCGTCTCCCTGCCACTTGACTCGAGTTAGACGATGCGCCTCGGCCTCAGACGCACCCATAAGAACAGTCCACCGAGGCAGGAGTTGCGGCTTTAGACGAGCTTTCGGATTTGCCCTTCTGGCGCTGAATTCATGCCTGTCTGCTCACGGGTATCGTTTCTGCGGATGAGTGCCGACTCACCTTCTGCCCGAATGTCCGCACCGGAATCGCTCGGCTCCTCTGCGGTCGAGCTGATCCGCAAGCTGATCCGGTTCGACACGGTCAACCCTCCAGGCAATGAGTTGCCGCTGCAGAAGTTCCTGCTCGAGATGCTCGAATCAGCGGGCTTCGAGTGCGACCTGCTCGAAGCCGAGCCCACGCGGGCGAATCTCGTTGCCCGGCTGCCTGGTGAAAAGCCAGGCAAGAACCTCGCCTTCCTCGCGCATGTCGACACGGTCAAGGCCGACACCTCGGATTGGCAGCACGATCCATGGGGTGGAGATCTGATCGACGGGGTCGTCTGGGGCCGTGGCGCGATCGACATGAAGGGGCAGGTTGGCTGCGAGGTCACTGCAGCGATCGCGCTTGCCGAGGCCGGCTGGCGCCCACCGAGCGGTGACCTGAAGCTGATCCTCACCTGCGACGAGGAGACAAGCGGCACCCGCGGTGCGATCTGGCTCTGTCGCGAGCACCCGGACCTAGTCCAGGCGGATTACATAGTCAACGAGGGAGGCGGAGATTCCTTCGAACTCGACGGCCAGCGCTTCTACGAGATCTGTCACTCCGAAAAGGGTTTGATGCGGTTCAAGATCCGCTCACGCGGCAGCGCCGGTCACGCATCTCAGCCGGCCATCTCCGAGAACGCCCTGATCAAACTCGCCCCGCTGATCGCCCGCTTCACCGAGCAGCCCCCGCCTGAGCCGAGCCGCGATGGCCTGGCCTTCCTCTCGGCAGTCAGGGGATCCGAGGTTTCCCCCGACGAGGTCGCGGGTGAGGTGGCGCGGATGCACGCCGCCGATCAGCGGTTGGTCGACTATCTGGTCGGACCAATGCTGGGGATCACGATGTCTCCGACCATGGTCTCGGCTTCAGACAAAGCAAATGTGATCCCCGCCGCGGCCGAGGTGTTCATCGACTGCCGTATCCCGCCCGAGTGCGGAGAGCGCGAAGCCCGCGAGCGCGCCGAGGCTCTGTTGGGCGAGGGCGACTATGAGATCGAGTTCGTCGAGGCCGTTCCAGGCAACGCCTCCGAGCCCGAGTCACCCCTGCGCGACGCGATAGCCGAGTGGGTCGACGAGGTCGATCCGGGTGCCCGCGTGGCCCCGATAGCAACCCCCTTCTTCAGCGACAGCAACGCTTTCCGCAAGGCCTTTCCCGACTCCTTCGTGTACGGGTTCTTTCCGCGTCGAGATCAAGGACTGTTCGACGCAGCACCGCTGATGCACGCCGCAGACGAGCGCGCGTTGGTGAGTGACCTCGAGTTGGCAGCGGAGTTCTTCTTCGACCTTCCGCAGCGGCTGATGCAGCCCGACTAGACTGCGCCTGGATGCTCGATCGCATAGACCACGTGGGAATCGCCGTTGCCGACCTCGACTCGGCGATCGCTCTCTACGAGAAGACCCTCGGCATGCCGCTGGTTCACCGTGAGAAGGTCACCGAGCAGGGTGTGGAGGCAGTACTGCTGGATGTCGGCGACGGGCACATCGAGCTGCTGGAGCCTCTCGCCGAGGAGACACCGGTAGGTAAGTTCCTCGCCAAGAAGGGCCCGGGACTCCACCATGTCGCCTACGCGGTCAGCGATGTCACCGCAGCCCTTGCCGAGCTCGCGGAGCAGGGAGTCGAGTTGATCGACACCACACCGCGTCGCGGTATCCGCGACTCACAAGTTGCCTTTCTTCATCCCCGCTCGACTGGCGGGGTATTGACCGAAATAGTCCAACCGGCGGAGGTTCACTGAAATGGCTCAAGCGCAAAAGAAGGGGTCCGAACGGGCCGAGATCGGATTCTCCGGAGGCCAGGTGGCGGCAGTCCGGATGACGGCCAAGCAGATGACCGACCTGCGAAAGGCACTCGACGGTGGCGAGGGATGGCACGATCTCGAAACAGATGACGGTCAGCTCTCGGTCGACCTCGCGAAGGTTGCCTTCATCAGGGTGGCTTCGACCGATCAGCGGATCGGGTTCAGCGACTCCTGACCCGGGGCCTGACCTCCTTCGACTTGTTTGCCGATCTCGACAGGCGCGTTCTCTACACGATGCGCACGCGCTGTCACGGCCGCGTAACCGAAGCGATCGCCAGAGTGCTCGGCAAGATCGGAGAGCACGGTGCGATCTGGTTTGCGCTCGGCATCCTCTTTGCCCTGATCGATCCGGCCAACCGCTGGGAATGGTTGTTTGCCGGCGTGCTCGGACCGGTCGGAATCGTCTTGAACTTCCTGGTCAAGCTCGTGGTCAAGCGCCCGCGTCCGCAGATCCCGGGATTCCCCCCGATCGGCGGTGCACCCAGCTCGTTGAGCTTTCCCTCTGCCCACGCCACCTCTTCGTTTGCCGCGGCCACCGCGATGACCCGGGTAGATGACACCGCCGCGTACCTCTTCATCCTCGCCTTCGCGATCGCCCTCTGCCGGCCGTATCTCGGTATGCACTACCCGAGTGATGTGATCGCGGGCGCGATCCTCGGAGCGATCCTCGGCCTGGTCTGGCCGCTCGGGCTCGTCTCTTGACTGTTCGCACCAGCCATCTGAGGGCGACCGGATGAAGGTCGGGATAGTCGGGCTGCCGAACGCAGGCAAGTCGACGCTCTTCAATGCTCTCACTGCGGCGGGCGCCGAGACGGGCGCCTATCCGTTCACCACCATCGATCCCAATGTCGCGATCGTCGAGGTCCCCGACAAGCGGTTGGATGAACTCGCAGCGACTCTGAACGCCTCCAAGATCACCCCGGCAACGG
>JBEIRY010000046.1:0-12611 GCA_040375675.1 Thermoleophilales bacterium
CTTCGGTCACGGCTTCCAGCGTTGCCTGATCCTCGGCGTTGCCGCCAACCATCTCCACCGCTGGTAATCCGGTCCACACGCCGGTCAGTCCTTCGATCGGTCCCGCCTCGACGCCGAGTTCTCCCAGGGTGGCGATCATCGTCTGCTCCAGGTTGCGGACGTAGAGGTGAACATCGTCTCGGTAGTTGCAGAGGTCGATGATCGGATACGCGACCAGCTGCCCCGGCCCGTGGTAGGTGACTTGACCGCCTCTGTCCACCTCGTGGACCTCGATTCCCTGGCGCTCGTACCACTCGATTCCCATTGGCAGCTCGGTCAGGTCCGCTCGCCTTCCCTTGGTGTAGGTAGGTGGGTGCTCGACCAAGAGCAGCATGTCCTCGGCTCCCACCGCACCTCTCTGCGCGGCGGCACGAGACTGCAACTCCATCCCCTCTCGGTAGGGGATCAGTCCAACTCGCTGGATCGCCACCTGCTCAGTCATGGTCTGGAGTCTTCCATCTCGCACCCCGCGCAGCGGCAATACCGTTGCCCAACCGGGTCCTCAGCCTCGCTGCTCGATTCAGAGAGACGAGGAATCCTCGAGGTGTTCGCGCAAAGCAGCCAGAAACCCCGCCGCATCTGTACCGGTGAGTATTCGGTGGTCGCAAGCGAGGTCGAGTTGGAGGCTGGGGCGCGACGAAACCGATCCGTCAGGTTGCGCAAGGGGTCTCGGTTTGACCGAGGCAACGCCGAGCGTTGCCGCCTGGGGTGGATTGAGTATCGGCGTGTAGCTGTCCACGCCGTGCATTCCGAGGTTCGAGACGGTGAAGGTGCCGCCTGAGAATTCCGGCGCAGTTAGAGATCCGTCTCGCGCCTTTTTGGCAAGGGATTTCGTTTCGATCGCGATTTCGACAAGCGACTTCTCGTCGGCGTTGAAGACCGTAGGGAAGATCACTGAACTATCGGTGGCAACTGCGAAGGAGGGATTGATCTGCGAGTAGACCTCTATCTGCCCGTCGCGGTAGGCGCCGTTGACCCGCGGCGCCTCACGTAGTGAGAGGGCAACGGCACGCAGGATCAGGTCGTTCACGGTCGCCTCGATTCCATCTATCGCCTCGAGGGCTCGGGTCATCTCGATTTCGATGCCCAGATAGAAATGCGGTGCGGTTGCCTTTGATTCGGCCATTCGCCTCGCAAAGGCGGCTTGCTGGCGGTCCAGTTCGATCTTCTCGACCCCGCCCCTTGCGCTCAGGCCTTCTTCGGCGCTGACGCCGCTGCTGATGTCGGTCGGTTCCTCGTTCATCCGGTTCCAAGGTTGGCAAGGACTGCCTTCTCGATGCTTTCTTCCCCCTCGAAGACTTCCTCGCCCACGGTCACTGTTGGTGTCAGACGCACACCCAACTCCCGCGCTTGTTCGGTGTTGTTCTCCAGGCCCTTCGCTATCGCTGGCGATTGGATCCCTTTGCTCACGGCCTTGGGGTGCAACTCGCAGGAGGCAGCCGCTATCAGCACGTTGTCGATATCGGAGAGGCTCCTGCCGGCAGCAAACTGCTGGCGAAAGGCCGCCAGACTCACAGCGATCACGCGACCCGCCTCTGCCGCGTAGAGAACCCCGAGCAGCGCGACTTCGCTCTCGGTTTCTTCTGGCCAGCCTTCGGGGAATCGAGGCTCAGCCAATCCCAGAGCCGTTGCCCGCTTGACCACCGCTACCCGTACTTCGTCCAGGGCTGAGGGAGATCTCGTCGGTTGTCCTTCCTCTGCCAATCGCCAACCGGCAATCGGCCGCCATTCGGGCAGTTCAGCTCCCTGATCGGCAAAGGTACGTGAGATCCGCTCTGCGGCGATCCACGACCATGGGCAGTTCAAGTCGTAGTGGAAGAGCGGCCTGGTCAAGCGTGAGTAGCCCAGCCCTCGACTGCCCGTGCCGCGTCCAGCACGGCCTCGGACACAGTCGGGTGAGGGTGGATGATGCGCGCGAGTTCGGGATAGCCGCCCTCGAGAGCCATCGTGTTGACGACCTCGGAGATCATGTCGCAGGCGCTGTTGCCCACTATGTGGGCGCCGAGGATCTCCCCGAACTCGGCCTCACCGACGATCTTGACCATTCCGGCCCGGTCGTCGTAGACAACCGAGGCGCCAGTGCCTCCGATCTTGAACTTGCCGACCTTTACCTCGTAGCCCTCGGACTTTGCCTGCTCCTCGGTCATCCCAACGCTCGCTACCTGCGGGTGGCAGAAGGTGGCGCGAGGGATCAGGTTGGGATCGACGGCGTGAGCATCCATCCCGGCGATCGCCTCCGCTGCGACGACTCCTTCTTCTGATGCTTTGTGTGCCAGTGCAGGTCCAGCGACCAGATCGCCGATCGCGTAGATCCCTTCGGCTGAGGTCCGCATTGCGTCATCCACCGGAACTTTTCCGCTCTCGTCGAGCTCGAGCCCAACCGCGTCCAGACCGAGCTCATCCACATCCGGTCGGCGGCCACCAGCGATAGCGAGAAAGTCAGCCTTGATCTCGTCGTCTCCGACCTTCACCTTGACCGCGGTTTTCTGCTCGGTAACCCCTTCTACCTTCGAGCCCATTCGCAGATCCACACCGTCTTCGCTGAATTGGCGCTCGACTACGCGCGACATCTCAGGCTCTTCGGTCGGGAGAACCCGGTCGAGCATCTCTACCAGGGTCACCTTGGTCCCCATGCGGGAGTAGGCGGAGGCGATTTCGGCGCCGGAGGCACCGGCACCGGCAACCACGATCGACTTCGGTTGCTTTTCGGCTGACCAAGCGCCCCATGTATCGACCACGCGCTCAGAGAATTCGATGCCTGGCAGGGCCATCGGCACCGAACCGGTGGCGAGGATTATCGACTTGCCCTCGTGTGTCTCACCGTCCACTTCCACCTTGCCGTCTCCGGCCAGCTTCGCAGCACCGTGGATGAACTCGACCTTGTTCTTCTTCCACAGCATCTCGACGCCACCCTCGAGGGTCTTGGAAACCTCCGCACGGCGCGCCTGAACCTTTGGCCACTCGATGCCCACACCGGTTGCCTTGATTCCCAGGTCGCTGCCGTGCCGGTTGACCTCGTCGTAGACCTCGGCGGTGTGCAGGACGGTCTTCGCGGGAATGCAGGCGTAGTTGAGGCATCTGCCGCCGGCTTTGTCGCTGTCGATCACCGCGACCTTCTGGCCCAGCTGGGCGGCACGGATTGCAGCCACGTAGCCTCCCGGGCCGCCACCGATCACGATCGTGTCGAAACTCGTCATCGCTTTTGACCCTAGCACCGGCCGCGCAGGCGTCGTGGCTTCAATCCTGCGGTTTGTCGGCCTCGTCCTGGGAGCGACGAACCGGCATCTGGATTCGCGCCATCCCCTTGACCATGAACCAGAAGAGCGTTCCGGCGGCCAGGAATACGACGAGGTTGCCGATTACCTGAGTCGCGGAGTTGGCGATCACCAGCCCCATCGCAGTCGCGAGCATCAGCAGCAGCAGCACCGTCTGGAATCCGAGTACCGCCCAGTATCTGGCTCGCCACATTCCGTAGGCCATCACGCCGGTGAGAACGCTCGGCCCCAGGATCTGAAGGAAGGGCGGCTTGCTGCCATCGACCTTACCTCCGGCCAGCCAGGCGATCACGATCGAGGCGCAGACGAGGGTCGAGATGACTGCTCCGATGGTCACGATCAGAGGCCTTTGTCCTTCAGCGAGCGGCTCGAGCGACTCGCGAACCGCCTTGTTCTTCTCCTCGGATCTGCTCATCTGTCAAGTATTGCCTGCTTCAACTCGGTTGCAGCAGCGCGCGGGTCTCGAGCACCGGCGATTGCGCGCACCACGCATACCCTGCCGGCTCCGCGATCGAGCACCTGAGCGATGTTTCCCCGGTCGATCCCGCCAATTGCAAACCAGGGGCGCTCTCCCGCTCGACTCGCCGCGAGCTCCACATATTCGAGTCCTGCCGCCGGTCGGCCCTGTTTGGTTGGCGTCTCCCAGACAGGCCCGACGCTGAAGTAGTCGATCTCCTCGTTGGCGATCGCCAACTCCATCTGCTCTGGCCGGTGGGTGGAGAGTCCGACGATCTTCTCTTGACCGATTACCGCGCGTGCTTCTGCGCTGGCGCGATCATCTTGGCCTACGTGAACTCCATCCGCTCCCACCTCGACCGCGAGGTCGGGATCGTCGTTCAGCACGAAGAGCGCACCGCTTTGGTCGGCAACCTTGCGAAACACCTCGGCTGAGCGAATGATCTCGTCGCGGCCGAGATTCTTCTCGCGCAACTGGATCACGTCGACCCCGCCTGCCACCGCTTGCGCAAGGAGCGTCTCCAGCGCCCTCGGCTCGTCTGCTCCACAGCACAGGTATAGACGCGACTCGAGCAATCGGGTTCGAGGCGTGATCGCACTGGCGTGGTAGCTCTCAGACATTCGACCAGCCTAGAGCGCACCCACCCCGTGAGGCCCCTACATTTCATCTGTGGAGCAGGAGAGTCGATCCAAGCCCGTCTCCCCACCTGATCGGGTGGGCCAGAGCGCCGACCCGAGCCTCCTGCCTGCGGTTCGTCAACCTGAGCATGCTGCTGAGGGCCTCCTCTCCCTGCCGGCAAGGGCGGTAGGTGCTGCTGCTCGAGCGGGCTTGAGGGCCACCGGTGGTATCGCCCGCGCGCTAGGCGTCGACAGTGCGGTCAGGTCGGTTCTCGATCAGACGATCACCGGCCCAGTCGCGGCACAGGTGACCCGTCAGTTGATCGAGCAGGGGGTGATCGAGCGGGTAACACAGGAATTGATTGCCGGAGGAGTACCTCAGAAGGTGGTGGATCAGGTGCTTGCAAGTCAGGTGCCCGAGGATGTACTCGACCGCGTTTTGAGCCGTGAAGTGACGATGCGGCTCACCGAGCGGATTCTCGCCGAGCCGGGAATAGTCCCGGCAGCCAACGAGGTCCTCGAGAGTCAGGCCGTGGACGACCTCTCCGAGACCGTTCTCGAAAGCGACGAGTTGGCAGCAGTGATCACCAAGATCGCCAACTCCGATGAGGTTCGCGAGGCAATCGCGCAACAGAGTTTTGGCCTGCTTACCGAACTCGGCGCCCAGATCTCTATTCAGACGCGCAAGCTGGATACTTGGGTTGAGCGCGTTCCCCGCAAGCTGGCTCGCAAGGCGCCACGAACCGGACCGGTGCCGGAGGCAGGACTAGTCAGCCGTACGGTTGCCTTCGCGATCGACTACGGAGTAGTCACCGTCGTTCTCTTGGTCATCTCTGCCGTGGTGAATCTGATCGCCGGTTTCTTCACCAACCAGCCCCCGGGGATCCTCGCTCTGTTGGCTGGTGTGGCGGCCTTTGGGGCAGTAGGAGTGGTCTATCTCGTGGCCTTCTGGACCCTCGACAGACAAACCCCGGGTATGCGTTTCATGCGTTTGAAGATCGAACCGGTCGTTGAAGACGATGTCAGCTTCTGGGATGCGCTGCGCAGGCTGCTCGGGTTTGTCGCATCGTTCGTGTTCCTGATCGGCTACCTGATGATTCTCTTCAGCGATCGACGGCGTGGGTTGCTCGACCGTGTCGCCGACACCGTGGTGATCTATGTCCCCGACCGTATCCCTGAGCGGTTTAGGATGTCTGAAGAGCAACGGGAGTCCTGAAAACCGTCGAAGCAGGTCGTAAGGCGGAGGACTGAGAGGGTGGGAGGTCAAATCCACCGACCGAAGGAACCTGATTCCGGGTAATTCCGGCGAAGGGAGTGTCTCGGCGGCCCGTTGCTCTATCGAGCAAAACCAATGATGGCCGACAAGAAGAACAAGACCAAAGCGAGCAGCTACGACACGGTCGTGGTGGGAGCCGGTGTGATCGGTCTTTCGATCGCCTGGTCTGCTGCCCGCAAGGGTCTGAAGGTCTGTGTGGTGGAGCGCTCGACTCCAGGATCGGGCGCGAGTTCAGTCGCGGCGGGGATGCTTGCCCCCGTGGGCGAGGCCTCCTTCGGCGAGCAGGCGCTGCTCGAGTTGAACCTCGCCTCCCACGCGATTTGGCCTGACTTTGCAGAGTCCCTGACTGCAGCGACTGGTCTGGAGACCGGCTACCTGCCTCTGGGCGCGCTTCATGTTGCCTTCGATGGAGACGAGGCTAGCGAGATGCATCGCAAAGCCGATTTGCACGAGCGGTCCGGTCTCGAGTCACGCTGGCTCGAACCAGATGATTGCCGCGAGTTGGAGCCGGGGCTCGCACCCGGTCTGGTCGGCGGTTTGTTCGTGCCCAGAGACTCCGCAGCCGACCCCCGTCAGCTGGTGGTGGCACTCGAATCAGCCTTGCGGTCTTCCGGTGGCGAGCTTCTGGTTGGCCAGCGCCCGACTGCTTGCCGATTCGACGACTCGGGGGTGTCTGTCGAGACCTCCAGCGGCGAGAGGCTGGAGGCAGAGCAGCTGGTTCTCGCCGCTGGAGTCTGGAGCGCGGGCAGTGAGGCGGAGTGGCTGCCTGAAGCGCTTCGGGCAGAGGTTCGCCCGGTCAAAGGCCAGATTCTCGAGCTGACCGCCGAGCCCCCGGCTTCTCACCAGATTGCCGACCACATCGTCTGCGGCGAACGCTTCTACGCCGTTCCTCGAGAGGATGGAAGCCTTGCCCTCGGCGCCACCGTCGAGGAGAAGGGTTTTGACACCGAGATCACCGCAGGTGCCGTACATGAGCTCCTTCGTGAGGGATATCGAGCGCTGCCGGACATCGCCGAGATGCGTTTCGTCGCGGCCAGGGCCGGCCTGCGCCCTACGACTCCCGACAACGCGCCCTTGATCGGGCAAAGTGCCGAGGAGCCGCGGTTGCTCTACGCAACCGGTCACTTTCGCAACGGGATCCTGCTCGCCCCGATAACCGCTCAGGCGATCTCCTGCCTGCTTGCCGGTGAAGACCCGAAGTTGGATCTGAGCTCTTTCCGGCCCGATCGCTTCGCCCACCGCACTGGCTCACCGAGAGAGGTGACGGCGTAAGTGCCGAACGTTCTCTTGAACGGCGTGGCGGTGAGCGCACCCGAGGGCGCAACTGTCTCCTGGGCTGCAGCCGAGAGTGGCGTCGACGAACCCCGGCGCGGGGTTGCAGTCGCGCTCGATGGTGAAGTGGTTCCAGCCAGCCGGTGGAGTGAAACCGCTCTGGCTGAAGGCCAGTCGATAGAGGTAGTGGCCGCTATCCAGGGAGGAAGCGATGATTGCCTTGAAATCGCAGGGCACGGTTTTGATTCGCGGTTGATCCTAGGCACCGGAGGGTTTCGCTCGCTCGAGCAGATGGAGTCGGCGCTGGTCGCTTCCGGGACGGGCATCGTCACCGTTGCTCTGCGGCGCATCGAGACCGCCGAGCGTGGCTCGATCGTCGAACTGCTCGATCGACTCGGACTCTTTCTCTTGCCGAATACAGCCGGCTGCTACACGGCCGCCGATGCGGTCAAGACGGCCCATCTGGCCCGCGAAGCGTTCGACACCGACTGGATCAAGCTCGAGGTGATCGCAGACGACCGTACGCTCTTGCCGGAGCCGAATGATCTGGTCAAGGCGGCCGAGCAGCTCGTCGCCGACGGCTTCACCGTCCTCCCCTATGCGCCCGACGACCCGTCGATCTGCTCGCAGTTGGAACAGGTCGGATGTGCGGCGGTGATGCCGCTTGGCTCGCCGATCGGATCGGGTATGGGCATCGCGCAACCAGAGGTGTTCGAGGAGATCATCGCCTCGGCTGGCGTTCCCGTGGTCTGTGACGCCGGTATCGGAACCGCCTCAGATGCCGCGCAGGCGATGGAGCTCGGGTGCGATGCGGTGCTCTTGGCAACCGCGGTCTCCCGAGCCGAGGACCCCGCATTGATGGCTTCGGCGATGCGCACAGCTGTGATTTCCGGCAGACAGGCGCTACTTGCTGGCCGGGTGCCCCGGCGGTCTGAAGCACTTGCCTCCACGCCTTCTGACGGAACCCCTGAACTGGGTTGAGGCGCGATAATCCCCGAGCGCCCCTAAGTCAACTGGTTAGACGGCCAGACTTTTAATCTGGTAGTCCGGGTTCGAGTCCCGGGGGGCGCACTGCCCTACCCTCGCTGGAAGCAGGTAAACCACGAGAGGATCCTCTGCGTGTCATCGAGTGGCCGAATCACCGCGCTGTCTGCAGTGATGCTCACAGTGCTCATTGTTTTTTCGATCACCTTTGGGGTTGCCAAAGCTGATGGAGATGTGGGTACTCCGAGGCTCCGAACCACGCCGGTTCTGCCCACTCTGGACGGCGCCTACGAGAAGGCCTTGATCAAGCGGATCGAGACTTCCGAGAGGAAGGGCCGGCGCCTCAGGGTCTTCATCAAGGTCGGTGATTCGCACAGCGCCTCCAATCAGTTCCTCGCGCCGCTCGTCTGCGACGAGGTCTCGTATGCGGCCTATCCCCAACTGCGTGAGACGGTTCGCTACTTCTCGGCCCGCACGCCGGAAGGCACCCGCTACGTCGAGGGTGCCAAATGCCCCAGCTCTTTCAATCGCCAGAGTTTTGCGGCTATCGTCGGAGCGCAGAGCGAGTGGCCCACCAGCACAACGCAATCGCAGCCGCTTGCGCCGGCCTGTGCACGGGCGGGTGATAGTCCCGTTTCTTGTGAGATCAGGCTCCTCGACCCTGCCTGGGCGCTGGTCCTGCTCGGCACCAACGATGCTTACTGGAGCATTCCGGATTCGCAGTACCGGAGGAATCTCTCCCGGCTCGTCGATCAAATGCTCAGCCGCGGGGTTACTCCGATCCTCTCGACCTTGCCTCCAATTGGCCCGCTTGCATCCAATCCCGAAATGCAGGATCACATCCCCGGCTACAACGAGCAGATCGTCGCCCTTGCCCGCTCGCGCAGGCTCCCTCTGATCAACCTCTGGCGGGCGATGCAGGAGTCGGATCTGGTCAACGGGGGACAGGTTTATGACCAGGTCCACTTCAACTCTTTCGGGAACGCCTTGCTGCTCTCACCTTGCTCAGTCGACAGATGTCGCGCTGCTGTCTTCACCGTCGCGGGCATCCATTACGGCAACAATCGCCGGAACCTCCTGGTTCTGCGCACCCTCGAGCGCATTCGCAGAGCGATAGCCGATTCGAAATAGTAGGGACGTCAGTGCCGGAAGTGGCGGTGGCCGGTCATCACCATCACCACACCGGCTTCGTCACACGCGGCGATGACCTCTTGGTCGCGCTTCGAGCCACCGGGCTGAATCACCGCCGTTGCGCCTGCCTGTATGGCCTGTTCCGGTCCGTCGGCGAAGGGGAAGAAGGCATCCGAGGCAACCGCGCACCCGGATAGCAGGGTGTCCGCATCCCCTTCGTAGGCGATGCGGCACTTTTCGACCGCGAGCCGCACAGAGTCGACTCGGCTCATCTGACCGGCACCGATACCTATCGTCGCTCCACCTCGGGCGAGGATGATCGCGTTCGACTTGACCCTCCGGGAAACCTTCCAGGCGAAGAGCATGTCCCGCCACTGCTCGTCGGTCGGGTGGGTCTTGGTGGCGACCTCCATCATCTCCTGAGTCTCTGGTGCGCCGTCTGGGTCCTGAACGAGGATTCCTCCGCGCACCCGCTTGAGGTCCGGTTCGATCTGGTGGTGTCTGGACTCCTCGTCTCGCAGGATCCTGATTGCCTCCTTCTGCTGCAGGATCTCGAGTGCCCCTTCGGAGTATTCGGGTGCGATGAGGACTTCGATGAAGAGTTGATGGAGGCGCTCGGCGAGGGCCTCGTCTACCGGCTGATTCAGCGCGACTATCCCGCCGAAGGCAGACAGTGGATCACACGCCAATGCCTTCTCGTAGGCCGTTGCCAGGTCCCCGGCCTCGGCCGCACCGCAAGGGTTGTTGTGTTTGACGATTACGCAGCCGGGACCATCGAGATCCCCGAGCAGCCCCCTTGCTGAGTCGAGGTCGAGCACGTTGTTGAACGACAGTGGCTTGCCGTGGAGTTTCGCCACCTGGCTCAACACGTGAGACGAGCCGTTTGCGTCTACATAGAGCGCAGCACGCTGGTGGGGGTTCTCACCGTAGGTCAACTCCATTTCCTTCTCCCACGAGACCGTCCAGTGCTGAGGGAACTGCTCGTACTGCCGTGCGAACCAGCGGCTGATGGCCGCGTCGTAGCGAGCTGTCTGGGCGAACGCCTCGTTTGCAAGCCAGTGCCTCGTGGTGGCGGAGAGCTCATTCGATTCGCGCAGTTCATCGAGCACGGCGTCGTAGCTTTCGGGCCGAACCACGACCGCCACGAACTCGTGGTTCTTGGCTGCTGCTCTGATCATCGTCGGTCCGCCTATGTCGATGTTCTCGATCGCCTCGCGCTCGGACACATCACCTTTGGCAATGGTGCGCTCGAACGGATAGAGGTTCACGCAGACGAGATCTATCGGATCTATCTCGTGCTCTTCGAGCGTCTTCGAGTGTTCCGGGTTGCTGCGCACAGCCAACAGTGCGGCATGGAGCTTGGGGTTGAGTGTCTTCACGCGACCGTCCAGGATCTCCGGAAATCCGGTCAGCTCCTCCACTGAGGTGGCGGGTATTCCCTCCTCGGAAAGCATCGCCAGTGTTCCGCCCGTCGAGATGATCTCTACTCCCAGATCAGCAAGACCGCGGGCGAATTCGGCGACACCGGCTTTGTCCGAGACCGAGATCAACGCGCGCTTGACCGGCATCGGCTCGCCGAGTGGCTGGTGAGGTGTGTTGTCTTGCGCTGGCGGGGTCATCGTGGTTGCTCTTGGAAGACGAGTCTATGCGCCGCGGGGTGATCGATCATTCCGATCCCTCGCCAATCGGGATCACGCCCCCCGCGATCTTCGCGATCACTTCGGGAAGCAATTGATGTTCGGCCTCATGCACCAGCGCTTCGAGCTCTTCACGCGAGGCTCCCTCGGGCACCAAGACAGTGCTGGCGGCGATAAGTGCACCGGTATCGACTCCTTCGTCTACGAAATGCACGGTGGCGCCGGTCTCGGAGACTCCGGCATCGAGAGCCTGACCGATCGCGTCCATTCCCGGAAACCGGGGCAGAAGCGAGGGGTGGACGTTGACTATCCGGTTCCGGAATCGGTCTATGAACCTTGCATCGAGCAACTGCATGTAACCGGCGCTGACGACCAGCTCAGCCTCCTGGCTTTGCAGCCAGTCGGCGAGTGCCAGATCCCGCGCTGTGCGGTCCGCGTACTCATCGGCAGGAAAGGTTCCGGTCGGGATCCCGGCTTGCTGCGCTCGTACCAGCGCGGGAGCATCGGGCTTGTCGGATGCAACACCGACTATCCGGATCAGCCCTTGTGAGGCCGGCCCGTCGATCAATGCCTGGAGGTTCGTTCCCTCACCGGAGGCGAGAACCGCGATCTGGAGGGCGCTCACTGCTTCGGTCAGGCTGAGTTGCTCAGCGTCCGGTAGCGGGGATCACGGCGATCTCTTCGAGCGCAAACTTGCCGTTGTGCTCTTCGATCTCACCGATCGGGTAGAGACCGCTGAAGCAGGCGTCGCAGTGTTTATCGCGTGGGGTGCCGACTGCTTCGTAGACCCCCTCGAGAGAGAGATATGCGAGCGAGTCGGCACCGATCTCTTTGGCGATCTCCTCCACGCTCCGTTCATGCGCGACCATCTCCTCACGAGTATTCATATCCACTCCGTAGTGACAGGGGTGCTTGATCGGCGGCGAAGAGATTCGCAGGTGGACCTCCTTTGCTCCAGCCTCGCGGAGCATTCCAACCAGTTGGCGCATCGTGTTGCCGCGAACGATCGAGTCGTCGACTACGACCAGTCGTTTGCCGGCGATGATCTCCGGCAACGGGTTGAACTTCATCCTCAGGCCGTGCTGTCGCAAGTCTTGTCCGGGCTGGATGAAGGTTCTCGCTACGTAGCGGTTCTTGATCAACCCGTCGTCTTTCGGCAGGCCCGCGCCACGCGCGTATCCGGTTGCCGCCGGGTTTCCGGAGTCGGGAACCGCGATCACCAGATCTGCCTCGACCGGAGCTTCGCGGGCGAGGATTTCGCCCATCTTCGATCGCACCGACTGCAGAACCTGGTTTTCGAGCTTGGTATCGGGGCGGGAGAAGTAGATGTGCTCGAACACGCACTGGGCCTGGCGCTCGGCTTCGACCACCTGCACCATCTCGAGGCCACGCTCGGTCATCGAGACGAACTCACCTGGTTTGATCTCGCGGATCATTTGAGCGCCGATGATGTCGAAGGCACAGCTTTCCGAGGCAACCACGAAGCGATCCTCGAGTTTTCCGAGTGCAAGTGGGCGTACTCCGTGGGGATCGCGAAACGCAACCACCGCATGCTTGGTCATGACGACTGTCGAGTAAGCGCCCCTGAGGCGTGGCATCACGTGTGCGACAGCATCCTCGATCCACTCACCGCCCTCGCATGCATGGCTGGAGAGCAGCGCGGCGATGATCTCCGAATCAGATGTCCCTCGCAGTTTGATCCCCTGTTCTTGCAGTTCGTTGTAGAGCTCGACCGCGTTGGTCAGGTTGCCGTTGTGCGCCAGAGCGAGCTCGCGACCGTCGTCTCTCCAGACAGGCTGCGCGTTGTCCCAGGCACCTCCGCCGGTGGTGGAGTAGCGAACGTGTCCGATAGCCATGTCACCGGCGAGAGCCTGGAGTTTCTCCTCGTCGAAGACCTGCGAGACCAGCCCGAGGTCCTTCATC
>JBEIRY010000079.1:0-6150 GCA_040375675.1 Thermoleophilales bacterium
CCGTCGAGAAGCTTCCAACCATCGAACTACCAATGGCACCGGCCCTGGGCGAAGACCCTGCCCGCCTCTCGGCCGATGACGAGCAGGCGCTCGATGCCGAGATCCGTGCGCTCGCCGAAGAGAGAAACGCCGTCATCCTCGCCCACAACTACGAGATCCCCGAGGTACAGGATGTGGCCGACTTCGTAGGCGATTCACTGGGTCTTTCGCGCAAAGCCGCCGAGACCGACGCGGATGTGATCGCCTTCTGCGGCGTGCACTTCATGGCCGAGACAGCATCGGTCCTCTCGCCCGACAAGACGGTGTTGATCCCCGACGAGCGCGCAGGCTGTTCGCTCTCCGACACGATCACCGCCGATCAGCTTCGCGAGTGGAAGGCAAAGCACCCGGGTGCGCAGGTTGTGATGTACGTCAATACCTCAGCCGAGGTAAAGGCCGAGACCGACTACTGCTGCACCTCTTCCAACGCGGTCAAGGTGGTCGAGCACGTCTGGAAAGAGCACGGCCCCGAGACCGAGATTCTCTTCGGACCCGACATGTGGCTCGGAACTTATGTGGAGCGCGAGACGGGCCTGATGGACGATCCCGCAAGGCGCGAGCGCTTTCACGTTTGGCCCGGTGAGTGCCATGTGCATGCCGCCATCCGCCCGGAAGACATCGAGCAGATGCGCGCTGAGAACCCCGAGGCCGACTTCCTCATCCACCCCGAGTGTGGCTGCACCACCCAGGTGCTCGAGCACGTCGCCGCCGGTGACATCCGCGAAGAGGGTGTGCACATGGTCTCGACCAGCGGGATGATCGAGCATGTCGAGGCGAACCCTACGGGCACCTTCATCGTCGCGACCGAGACAGGCATGCTCCATCCGATCCAGAAGGCCTGCCCCGATGCCAAGTTGATCCCGGCCAACCCTTGCGCCGTCTGCCCGTTCATGAAGATGATCACGCTCTCGAAACTCCGCGACTCACTGCGCGATCTGAAGTACGAGGTCAAGGTGCCCGAGGACCTCGCCGCTCGCGCTCGGATCCCGATCAAGCGCATGGTCGCTATCGGTTAGAGAGCCTGGCTACTGAGATCCGGGCGCTACGGGCGCTGCTTGCAGATGTCCGGCGACGGGTGCGTCTTGAGGAAAGCCTCCAGCGCTACCGGATAGGCGCTCATTATCCCGTCGCTGCAACGGTCGACCATCTTCTCCCAGTCCACGGCCGAGTCGCTGTCGTCATCCGAGAACCAGTTCTGCCAGGCGTAGCCGGCGGCGTGAGCCTTTGCGATCCACTCGCTGGTCGATACCTCGACCAGCCCGAGCCCCGGGTACTGGTAGGTGATCGGGGGCTGCAGCGCGATCGTGCCCTGGGAAGGCAGTACATCGAAGAGCAGGAAGGCAGCCATACCGTCTACGCCGGGAGCGACAGGGATCTTCGGGGCCAGTCTGTGGAACTCGTCCACCGCTTCCTGTTTGAACGAGACCACGATGATGTTCTTTCGCTTGATGTTCTTCAGCTCTTTCGCCAGCACCCGGGCGTTCTGGATGTACTCCGAGATGTCTTCGGCGGGGGTGCGGCCCTTGATCTCGAGGTTGATCGGCGTCTTCGGGAAGGCCTTCAGTACCTGCTGCAGCGAGGCAACCCGAAAGTCCGAGGCCTTGAATCCCTTTGGCGGCTTCTTCTGGCCGGTTGCGATTCCTCGGTACTTGTAGGTAGAGGGATCCTGTTCGTGGCTGTAGCTCACGCCACCAGGGCCGGAGGAGAACCAGTAGGCGTTGTCGAGTCGCTGGATCTGTCTCAGGGTGAACGACCGGACCTCGCCGGTGCCGTTGGTGCGAGAGTCCACGGTGGTGTTGTGATGCATCACTACTTTGCCGTCTTTGGTCACTCCGATGTCCAGCTCGAGCATGTCTGCGCCGGCTCTGAGCGACTTCTTCAGCGCGAAGAGTGTGTTGCCGGGGAACTCTCCTTCGCCGCCTTGGTGGGCGATGTTCCATGGGTGCGACTGGCGCCAGATGTTTGCGGCAGAAGCAGATGAGGCAGAGCCCACCAGCACCAAGGTGAACATCGCCGTTGCGGCGACCAGCCGTGTGATGACCCCTCTGCGCATCGGCACAGACTACCTGCTCTAACAGTCATCAGGCAAGAAGAATCCGCAACCTGTGCCTGAAATACGGGTTTAATCAGCGAATGGATATACGTATATCGAGATCGACCGCCGAACTCTTCACTCTCGTCGTCCTCGCGGCGATTGCCTTGCTCGCAGTCGTCCCCGATGCGGACGCCCAGTTCAAGGGCGCAAACGGCCGCGTCTTCTACATCAGCGAGGACAGCTCCGGCAACAAACGGATCTTCTCGTCGAAGGCTTCAGGGGGTAGCCGGAAGATCGTCAGCCCGGTCTGGCTGGACCCTTCCTCGGTTGCCGTTTCGCCGAACGGTCGGATGCTCGCCATCTGTGGCGGCAGGGCCGCTGATGAGGAGTACTCGATCTTCCTCGGTTCCGCCACCGGAGGCAAATTCCGCAGGCTGGCGAGGGGATGCAGCCCGGGCTTTTCACCTTCCGGCAAGAAGCTCGTCTACACGATCACCCTCCCGAACGGTCTTCGCGATCGCTACGAGGTCCGGACTATCAAGACCAGCGGAAAGGCTCGGCGCACCATCTTCAGACCGACCGACCGGTGGCTGTCAGATACCCGGTTCACCCCGAACGGAAAACGGATCGTCTTCACCGCGACGATCGACCCGAACGTCGGCGCCTACGACACCGAGGTCTACTCGATTCGCTCCCGCGATGGACGCGGTGAGCAGCAGATCACCAACGACGGGGGCTTCGATATCGACTACACGAATCCTGATGTATCACCGAACGGCAAGCGACTCATCGTCGCCGCCTACGACGGCTTCACCAACCGACGGAGCATCGTTGGCGTGCCCATCGGCGGGGGCCCGATCGACATAATCGCCACCCCCGACTCGGATCAGTTCGACTACGACGCGCCTGTCTACTCGCCCGATGGCAAGCGGGTTACGTTCGAGCGCAGCGATTCCGCCTTCGTCGAGTACTACCTCGTCTTCCAGGGGCGTTTGACCGGCGCGATTCCCAACCAGGCACTCCAAGACCCGCCATTGGTCGTTCCCACTCCGCCTGCATCTCCGTTCGGCGCGTTCGGCCCGGTCTGGGGAGCACGGCCGAAGTAGCAGCAGAGGCTCCTGATGATCACGCCTGCTCAGGCGCGGATGCACAAGCCCATCATTAGCGTTTGCTAACGTTTGTCGCGGTCGTTCAGGCTCGAGAAACCCCCGAGTTGGTCGAAAGCACGGTTTCGCCCAAGTTCGTGCTTGGGCAGGACTCCACGCCCGCGACGCAGAAAGAACACACGAGTACTCACTGATGAACCGCATGCACCAAACCGATCCCGCCCTTCAGGGCAGCCCAGCGCGTCAGCGCACCCGCCGCCCTGAGCACTTGACCGAGCGCCCCGCAGGTCAGCCGATCATCGAGCTCAACGGCGTCACCAAGGTCTACCCGGGCGGCCATGTTGCGCTCGACAACGCAAGCCTTCGCGTCGATCGCGGCGAGTTCGTCTTCCTCGTCGGCCCGACCGGTTGCGGCAAGTCCACTTTGATCAAGCTCCTGATTCGCGAGCTCGAACCAACCGAGGGCGAAGTCAAGATCGCCGGTCGCGACATCAACACCCTCCCCGAGAAGCAGATTCCGCTGCTTCGCCGCCGCATAGGAACCGTCTTCCAGGACTTCAAGCTCCTGCCCGACCGCAACGTCTACGACAACGTCGCCTACGCACTTCAGGTGATCGGCGCCTCTCGCACCGAGATCAAGTCCAAGGTGCCTGATGCCCTTCGCCTGGTCGGTCTCTCCGACAAGCTGCAGAACCGACCCCACGAACTCTCCGGCGGTGAGCAGCAGCGTCTCTCGATCGCCCGCGCCTTCGTCAACCATCCGCCGCTCCTGCTGGCAGACGAGCCGACCGGAAACCTCGACCCGCAGACCTCTGTGGGGATCATGCAGTTGCTCCACCGGATCAACCGCACCGGTACCACCGTGGTGGTGGTGACCCATGACCGCGACACCGTCGACAAGATGCGCCGCCGCGTGATCGCACTCGACTCCGGTCGCGTGGTTCGCGACCAGTCCGCTGGCGTATACGCCGACGACGAGTCCACCCGCGAGTTCGCCATCCGGTTTGGCCGGGAGATGGGGATCGAGTGAACCGCTTCACCTTCTTCCTCGGTGAGGGCTTTCGTGCCCTGCGCCGGAGCACTGCTCCGAGCATCGCCGCGATCGTCACGGTCGCTGTGACCATCCTGCTGCTCGGCATCCTGATCCCGATCCTCCAGACCACCGGCGGCAAGACCCAAGAGGTTCGCGACCAGGTCACCCTGCGCGTCTTCCTCTACGACGACGCCACCAACGGCGAGGTTGCAGCGCTTGGAGACCTGATCCGCAACACCGCGCACGTCGAGTCAGCCACCTTCGTCAGCAAGGACGAGGCCCTCACCAAGCTCCGTGGTTTCCTCGAAAACGACGATCCGGTCAATGTCCTGCCACAAGGTCGCAACCCGCTGCCGCGCTCATTCGAGATCAAGCCTGATGACCTCGACAACATGGAGGCGATCGCAGCTTCGCTCGCGCCCAAGGACGCCAACGGCGATCCACAGCCGGTAAGCGCCGCGATCGAGGATGTCAAGGATTCACGCGCCGACGCTGCGCCTATCCGCTCGGTCACCGGCTTCGTGAAGATCTTCTTGATCGTGATCGCGATCGTTCTGGTCATCGCCTCGCTGCTTCTGGTCGGAAACACGATTCGCCTCTCCATCTACTCGCGTCGCCGCGAGGTAGAGGTGATGCGCCTGGTTGGCGGCACCAACTGGTTCATCCGCTGGCCGTTCATGATCGAAGGACTCTTTTGCGGTGCGATCGGAGGCCTGCTCGCCGTCGCGGTGCTCGTACTCGGTAAGGTCGCCATTGTGGATCCGCTTGCAAACTCGATCGACCTGATCTCCGCTGACGGCACCATGCCGTTCATCGGTCTGGTCTTCCTACTTCTCTTCCTCGCGATGGCTGTCTCGGCACTTGGCAGCGGCCTGACGCTTCGCCGATTCCTCAAGGTTTGAACTCCCGAACTCTTCTGGCGGCCTTTGCCGTTGCGGTCGCCTTCGTGGTGGGCTCGATTGCCGCTGTCCGCACCGACGGCTTCGGCGGTCTGATTCCCGGTGGCGGCAACGCCAGCTCACAGGCGCTCGAGCTGATCGAGGCCGACTACTTCAAAGACGCTCCGACAGACCAACTGCAGGGAGCCTCGGTCAAGGGCATGGTCGACTTTCTCCATCGCCGCTACGACGATCGCTTTTCTCGCTACTTCGGGCCCTGGGCCTTTCAGCACTTTCAGGATGCAACCGCTGGTCAGTTCTCTGGCGTAGGCATGACCGTGAGCGAGGTCCCCGCAGGGCTCGAGGTGACCCGGGTCTTCCCCGACTCACCTGCGCTCAAGGCAGGGATCGTCAAGGGCGATGTGGTGACCGCCGTCGACGGCAAGTCGATCCGGGGACTTTCGGCCGACCTCGCAACCAACCGGATCAAGGGCGAAGAGGGAACCGACGTCAACCTCACCGTGCGCTCTTCGAACGGCAAGCAGCGAGATATCGAGTTGACCCGTGCCCAGGTTGCCCTGCCCGTGGTCGAGGGCAAGTTGATCACCGATCAGGGAGAGAAGATCGCCTACGTACGGATGGCGACTTTTTCCACCGGCGTGCATGGCTTGCTACGCGACAAGGTCGAGACCCTCTACAAGCGCGGCGCCAAGGGATTGGTGCTCGACCTTCGCGACAACGGCGGGGGACTGCTCAGCGAGGCGGTGCTCGCATCGAGCGTCTTCATCGAAAGCGGCAGGATCGTCTCCACCTCCGGTCGTGCCGAGCCCGAGGAGGTCTACGACGCCGAGGGCGACGCCCTTCCCCGCCACCCGATGGCTGTCTTGATCAACGAGAACACCGCATCGGCTGCCGAGATCATGTCGGCTGCGCTCGCGCAGTCGGGAGTGGCAACGACCGTGGGCACGACCTCTTTCGGCAAGGGAACCTTCCAGCGCATCTTCCCGCTCGAAAACGGCGGGGCGCTCGACCTGACCCTGGGTGAGTATCTGACCCGAA
>JBEIRY010000020.1:0-25815 GCA_040375675.1 Thermoleophilales bacterium
GCGTATGAATCCCTTGTTGTCACTACCGCTGCTCCTCGGGGCGCTAGCCGCCGGCGCACTGCTCTCCTTCGCGACCCATGACGCAGTGCGATCACTTCCGAGATTTGCCAGGTGGCTCAGCTCGAGTCTTGTTCCACTGCGGCGCGCCGGAGATGAGGGGTACCTGCCAGATCAGGCGGAGCGGAGGCGTCTTGCACTGCTTGCCACCGGCGCAGCCTTGCTGCTGATCGTGTTCGTAACCGGCCTTGGGCCGTTGATGCTGCTGGCAGCTGCGGGACCTCCATTGGCGCTTGCTGTAATCAAGCGCAGGAGAGCCAGATACAGGCATCGGGTGGAGGCAGCGATTCCTGAGGTAACAGCCGCAGTTGGCGACGCGCTTGCCGGCGGCGCATCGCTGCAGGGCGCACTTTCCGAGGCCGGTCTATCGCTGCAAGGCCCACCAGCCAAGGAGTTTGCCCGTGTGAGAGTGGATCTGGAATTGGGGATGTCTGCACGCGGTTCACTCGAGAGCCTGGCCAGAAGGCTGCGATCGGAGAGGGTCGATGCACTGGTGACGCTCTTGCTTTCAGGCTCGGCGTCTGGTGGAGATCTGGTTTTGCTGCTTCGACGGTTTGGTGAGGCTGAACTCAGCCGCCGCCGCGCATTGAGAGACGCAAGCTCCGCGACCGCTCAAGCTCGCTACACCGGAATGCTCGTCGTTGCACTTCCGGCAGGCGCAGCTCTCTTTGCTGAGCTTGTGAGGCCTGGCTTCTTCGGCGGGATACTCCGAGATCCGGCCTCGTCCATGCTTCTCGTCCTTGCCGGATTGCTGCAGGTGTTGGGGCTTTTTGTGGTCAGGCGGCTTGGCAGGGCGGCTGAGCGGTGATACTGCTTCTTGCCAGTCTCGCTTTCCTGTTGGCCTTGGCTGGTGCCATGGATCTCCTGCGCGGTTACGGCGTACGTGTGGATGCACTGATCCGTCGCGCAGCCGGAGTCAAAGTCTCGTGGGCGGGTACCAGCCGGTCGATCGCGGAGGTTTTCGATTCTCTGGGCACCGAGCACAGGTTGCGCCGCGCCGGGTTGGAGTTCGAGATGCCTGTATCCCGTTTGATGCTCATGAAGGCGTTTGCGTGCCTGTCGGGTTTGATCGTCGGTGCTGCGATGGCATATCTGGCTGGCGGGGGGCGGCTGCTTACTGCGATCGCCTTGGCGATGCCCGTGGTGTTCTTCCTGGCGCCGGACGCCGCACTCGAGTGGATCGGCCGCAAGAGGTCGCGGATGATCGAGCGCGGTCTTTCTGACGCTCTCGATCTGGCCGCGAATGGAATCGGGAGCGGGGAGGACCCCCTCGGCGCGTTATCCGGATCCTCAGGGCGGGCTGGGCCTCTAGGGCTGGAGCTGCGCATGCTCTCGGCCGAGCGCGACTGCGGACTCAATCGCACAGAGGTGTTGGCGGGCCTGAAGGAGAGGGTTCCGATACCTGAGATTGCGACTCTGTCGGCAGCCATCGAGCGGTCTGCTCGATTTGGCTCCCCCGTGAGCGAAAGGTTCCGTCAGCAGGCTGAAGAAATCAGGCGCTCCCAGAGGCGTCGAATTTCCGAACAGGCCGCAAGGTCATCTCCGCGTATTCAGCTGGTTGTGGCGCTGCTGTTGGTTCCCTCGGTGCTGTTGATGATCGCCGCCGGTCTGCTGTCGAACCTGGGATCGTTCATCTCGGGTCTCTGAGCCGGCGATTTCAATCTGATTCGCGGCACCGCTGCAAACCGCCTTGCAGTTTGGGGGCTGTCTGGACTCTCCCTTTGCTGCCCTGAAAACGGGAAAAACCGCTTTAGAGAGCGGTTTTATTGCTATCTCGGCGCTCGACGGAGGTTACGTCCGGTGGACCATATGGAATGGCCGTGTTGCGAAGTGGGGCGAAGTGGGTTAGCGTGTCGCTCCTGAAGTTGGTTAACAGGGCCGGGGAGATGAGGTTCCTCCCACCTCACCTCTCCGGCCCGCTCCGAATCCTCTTGATCCAAATCGGAGCGGCCAGCTCGGGAAAAGGGAGCAGGAACCCAATATGTCTTTTCGCGGTCAATTCGAACACAGCCTTGATGCCAAAGACCGGCTAACGGTCCCCTCGCGCTTTCGAGCTGCGCTGGCTGATGGAGTAGTTCTAGCCAAAGGGCTGCACCCCTCTGTGTGGGTTTTCTCTCCCGAGGGATACGAGCGCTTCACGCAGCGATTCCTGGGTACGACCAATCCGCTTGGGCAGAAGGGGCGCAAGATGCGCGTGTACTTTGCCGGCAACTCGTTCGACGAGTCGATCGACTCCGCAGGCCGCATCCGCATTCCGAAGAAGTTGATGGAGCACGCCTCGCTGAGCGAGGGGCCGTGCGCCGTCGTAGGCGCGGATGAGTGGTTCGAGATCTGGACGCCTGATGCCTGGAGCTCTTATGAAAAGGATCTCGATGCAGAGATTGCCGATGTGGCCGAAAACCTTGCTGAGGCGGGAGAGTAGAAATGGCTACCGCAACGCACCGAATTCACCACTCGGCGTCGAATACTGCTTACGTGCCCGCTGACCACGAACCCGTACTCCTGCCTGAGTTGATCGATGTTCTCGATCTCGAAGAGGGCCAGACCGTGCTCGATTGCACCTTTGGTGCAGGTGGTCACGCTCGCGCGGTGGCAGAGATACTCGGACCAGACGGAGAGTTGATCTGTGTCGATCGCGACCCCAGCACCCGCGACCGCTGGGCTGACTTCGCTGAGAGTGCACCCTGCCGGACACGCTATCTACAGGCGAACTTCGTCTCTGCGCTCGAGGGCCTGCGCGGCGAGGGCGTGCGCCCGGATGCGATCTACATGGATCTCGGAATGAGCTCGATGCAGGTCGATGCCTGGGATCGCGGCTTCTCATATGCCTATGACGCGCCGCTCGATATGCGGATGGACCCCTCGCAGGATCTCTCTGCCCTCACCGTTTGCAATGACTGGCCTCAGGAGAAGATCGCCCGCGCCTTGAGCGAGTACGGCGAAGAGCGTCGCGCCGGCGCAATTGCTCGCGAGATCGTCTCTCGCCGGCCGCTCGGGACCACCTCCGAACTCGTCGCTGCCGTCAAAGCAGCTATTCCACCGGCCGAGAGGTTCGGCCGGGGCAATCCGGCAAAACGGACCTTTCAGGCAATCAGGATCGCGGTCAACGCAGAGATAGAGTCGCTCGAGATGGCCTTGCCGCTTGCGTGGGAGAGACTTCCGGTCGGAGGTCGCCTTGCCGTAATCAGTTTCCACTCGCTCGAAGACCGTCCGACCAAGCGCTTCCTCGTGGATCGCGCAAAGGGGTGCGTGTGTCCGCCAGAGATTCCCGTTTGCGTCTGTGGTCGCGAACCGGAGGCAGAGTTGATCACCCGTAGGGCGATCGCTCCAACGCCAGAAGAGGTAGATCGCAACCCGCGCTCTTCCTCTGCGCACCTTCGCTGCGCAGAGAAACTTCGCTTCGCCGATCAATCGGAGAGTGGACCCTGATGCCCGCTAGCGCCTCTGCGGCCCGAACCGCCCCGGTCCGCCACAACGTCCAGGTTCGTACTCGTCGCGCCACGCCGGCTCGAAACCGCCCAAGCACCCCGTCAGCTGCTCGCTCCGCAAATGCTCGTCGCGCAGCGGCTGCGCAGCGGGCAAGAGCGCGAACCGCCACCCGCCAGCCAGGCAGCGCATCCAGGCCGCGCACCAAGGCGATTGGTTCGGCCGGAGCAGGGGTTGCCGCCATTCCCGGAGCAGCAGTCCGCAGCGCCGTGGCGGTCAGGGATATCTCTGAGTCGTCGCTCATCAGGAGGATGACCCGCGGTCGAGCCTGGGTTGCGGTGCTCGCGACGATGCTGTTCGGGATCGTCGCGCTCAATGTCTACAGCGTCAGCTTGAACGTCAAGGCGAGTGCCGCCGCAACCAGTATCGATCGCCTCGAGCGAGACAACTCCGCGATCAGGGGCGAGATTGCCGAGCGCCTCTCGAGCGATCAAGTGGAGGCGGCAGCTCCTTCGCTCGGGATGATCGTCGTCGATCCGACCGATGTTCGCTACCTCAGCACCAGCTCGGACGACGCAGAGCAGGCGGCCCGCAACCTCGGATATACGCGTTAGGAGCGGGCGGCAGTGCGAGCGATCAATCGCAGGGTCGGTCTTCTCTTCGGAGTATTCGCACTGGTCCTGTTCGCGGCGCTTCTCAGGGCCGGCTGGCTGCAGGTTGTCAAGAGCGGCGATCTTCAGGCGCAGGCTCGCGAACAGCAGGTGGCCGAGGTCAAGGTTCCGGGCCTGCGGGGCCGGGTTCTGGACCGCAGGGGCAACCCGCTGGCGCTGAGCGAGGATGCGGTAGATGTGGTCGCGACCCCGTACCAGATCAAGGATCCGGCAATGACCGCTGCGCGTCTTGCTCCATATGTGACTGCCTCACCAACGGATATCTCCAATGCGATCTCCGATCCCACCTCCGGGTTTGCCTATGTGTCGAAGGGCGTGAGTCTGTTCGACGGCAAGAAGATCGAGGACCTCGGGATACCCGGAATCACCACTCTTTCGACCAGCCGACGCGTGTATCCACAGGGGACCGTTGCAGCTCAGGTGCTCGGCGCGGTCGGCAGCGAGAATCAGGGCCTGACGGGCCTCGAGGCAGGTCAGCAGTCGGTGCTCGGTGCAAGCGACGGAAGCCAGGAGATCGTCTATGACGCCCGCGGCTATCCGCTTCGCTTCGAGACCTCCAAAGAAGCCACGATGGGCCGGGATATCCAACTCACGATCGATTCCTCGATCCAGGCAAAGGCCGAAGAGGCGGTGGCCTCGGTTGGTCAGCGGTACGCGGCAAAGAACGCCGCTGCCGTGGTGATGAATCCCAACACCGGCGATGTTCTCGCAATGGCCAGTTGGCCCGGATTCGACCCGCATGACCTCTCGAGCGCAACCAACGAGGATCTGCTCAACCGTCCGACCGGCTACACCTACGAGCCCGGCTCGACCTTCAAGGCTTTCACCGTTGCCGGTGCTCTCGAAGACGGCGTGGTGACCCCGAACTCCTCGTTCACCCTCGCCCCGAAGATCAAGGTCTACGACCGGGTGATAAGCGAGTCGCATCCCCGGCCGACGGTGACTCTCTCGGTGGACCAGATTCTTGCCCAGTCATCCAACGTCGGCGCGGTTACGATCGGGCTCGAGCAAGGTGCCGACAGGTTCTCCAGTTGGGTCGACCGTTTCGGGTTCGGTAAGCAGACCGGAATCCAGTTCCCGGCGGAGGAGCAGGGGATCGTTCCGACGCGCGACGAGTACTCCGGCTCTTCCATGGGCAACCTTCCGATCGGCCAGGGACTATCGGTGACTCCGATCCAGATGGCGACCGCTTATTCGGCCATTGCCAACGGCGGCAAGTTGCTGGCCCCGAGGCTCGTCACCAAAGTCGACGGCACCCCCACGACACCAGCCCACAAGCCGAAGCGGATCATCAGCGAGAGCACCGCTGCCAGTGTCCGTGAGATGCTCAAAGGCGTTGTCGAGGCCGGCGGTACCGCAGCAGAGGTTTCGGTTCCCAACTACACCCTTGCCGGCAAGACCGGTACCGCAGAGAAGGCAGAAGGGGGCGGCTACTCCGAGACCAAGTACGTGGCCTCCTTCGTTGGGTTCGCGCCCGCCGACAACCCTCAACTCGTGATTGCCGTGCTGGTCGATGAACCGCAGTACGAGACGGCTGGCGGCAAGGTCGCTGCTCCGGTAGTCGCAGACATTGCTTCGTATGCGCTGCCCTACCTCGGGATAGCCCCGGGCTAGGCGCAAACAGGGCGTTTTCCGGCCATTCCCGGGAAGGCCTCCAGCCTCACTCCTAGAATCGGTCGCATGCAACTGGACGAGCTCTTGCGTGCGGTTGGTGTCGACTCTCGCCTGATCGGTGAGGGGGCGGTCGAGGTTTCCTCGCTTGCCTATGACAGTCGGCGGGTCGATCCCGGCGCGCTGTTCTTCTGCGTGCCCGGAGTGGGCGATACGGATGGACACGACTTCGCTGACAAGGCGGTAGAGGCGGGGGCGATTGCGTTGGTGGTCGAAAGAGAGCTCGATCTACCCGTTTCGCAGGTGGTGGTGGAGGATTCGCGCGCGGCGATGGCGCCGATCGCCTCGAGGTTCTTCGGTGATCCGACCGCCGAGATGGTCGTGATCGGAATCACGGGTACCAACGGAAAGACGACCACCTCCTTCCTCGTCCGGTCGTTGATCGAGGCATCGGGTCGGAGATGCGGACTCCTCGGGACCGTCAAGCAGGTGGTTGGCGGCAAGGATTCAGAGGCAGACAGGACAACGCCAGAGGCGATAGATCTTCAAGAGACCTTTCGCGAAATGCTCGACGCCGGAGACACTGCCTGCGTGATGGAGGTGTCCTCTCACGCGCTCGCGCTTAGGCGCGCGGCAAGCATTCATTTCGACGCGAAGGTCTTCACCAACCTGACCCAAGATCATCTCGACTTCCACCCCGGGATGGAGGAGTACTTCGAGGCCAAAAAGCTTCTCTTTGCAGTCGAGGGCGGCGTGCCCGAGATGGAACTCGAAGGCGGTGTCTCTGTAGTCAACGTCGATGACCCGTATGGCCGGCGTCTGGCGGATGAGATCGATGATGCCCCTGCCTTGGTGACATTTTCGGCGGATGGAGGGCTGGCGACCTTGAGCGCTCGCGGCGTGACCTACGACGCAAGCGGTTCGAACTTCATCTGCCTCGGCTCTGATGGCGTCGAGTTCGAGGCAAGGACTCCACTGCCGGGGCGATTCAACGTGGAAAACGCCATGGCGGCCCTTGGTGTTGCCGTCGCACTGGATCTCGACCTGGCCGCAGCGGCGGATGCGTTGGAAAGCGCCGAGCAGGTCCCGGGGAGGTTCGAGTCCATCCACGCTGGCCAGTCATTTGCAGCGATAGTGGATTACGCCCATACGCCCGACTCGCTGGAGAATGTACTCGCTGCCGCGCGACCGCTGACCGCAGGAAAGCTCGTTGCGGTTTTCGGTTGCGGCGGCGATCGTGACCGCGACAAGCGTCCCCTGATGGGTAGAGCAGGGGCAGAGCTTGCTGATCTCGCGATCATCACCTCCGACAACCCCCGCTCGGAGGAGCCGGCGGCGATACTCGAGCAGGTTCTCGCCGGCGCTAGCGAGGTCGATGGTGCGGAAATCGAGGTAATCGGGGATCGGCGCGAGGCGATCAGGCGATCGATCGAAGGCCTCGGGGAGGGAGACACCGTTGTGGTCGCCGGCAAGGGGCACGAGCAAGGCCAGGAATTCGAGGGCGGGAGGAAGATTCCGTTCGACGATCGCGAGGTGGTGCGCGAGGAGATCGTCGCTTCGATGGAGCAGGCCGATGAGTGATTCGGCGATGGACTCCGGCGCAAGGCTTGCCGAGGTGGCGGCCGGCAGGGTCGTGAGTCAGGGGGAAGACGGAATGCCGTCGAGAGCCGTTATCGACTCCCGCGAGGTGAAGCCGGGCGACCTGTTCGTGGGCCTTCCCGGCGCTGCCTCAGAGGGCGGCTCTTTTGCCGCAGAGGCGATTCGAAGCGGCGCCTGGGGTGCGATCGTTTCCGATCAGTGGGCTGACCAGACCGAGTCGGGCGATGCCTGGCTGATCGCTGTGGACGACCCGCTTTCGGCGCTTCAAGAGGTTGCCCGGCAGCGGCGCCTCGATCTCGGCTGCCGGGTGGTCGGCATCACCGGATCGAACGGCAAGACGACCGTCAAGGACATCTGCCGCGCCCTGTTTGGTGAGCGCTCCTATGCGAGTCATGAGAACAGGAACACCGAGATAGGCCTGCCGCTGACGATTCTCGAAGCCCCGGCAGAGACCGAGTACTTGATCTGCGAGATGGGCATGAGGGGCGCCGGTCAAATCGCCGAGTTATGTGAGATCGCGGAGCCGGATGTGGGCGTGATCACGAATGTCGGCCCGGTTCACCTGGAGTTGCTCGGGACGATCGAGGCGATCGCGGCAGCCAAGGCCGAGATGCTCGCGGGAGTAAAGCCCGGCGGTACTGCTGTAGTGCCAGCTGATGCCGGTTATCTGTCTCCGCATCTGGCAGGAGATGCCGAGCCACAGCCGGCCGAGGGAGTCGAGCTACTTCGCTTTGGCGACGGCGGGGAGGTCTTTGCCAGCGGAGTCGAAACTCATCTGGACGCTGGCGAGATCTCTGCCGAGATCAACGCACCCGGCGGCTCACACAGATTTGCGCTGCCTTTTACCGAAAAGCACAACCTGCTCAACGCACTAGCGGCGATCTCGGCTGGAATTGCTTTGGGGATCGACCTTGAAACGATGGCCCGACGGGCGCCGCGGATAGTCTTTTCACGGCTGCGGGGCGAGGTCGTCCGGCTGGAAGGTGGATCCGTGCTGATAAACGACTGCTACAACGCAAATCCGGTTTCGATGCGCGCAGCGCTGGATCATCTCGCGACGCTCGATGCTCCGAGGCACGTGGCAGTGCTCGGCGAGATGCGTGAACTGGGCCCCGATGCAGAGAGGTTCCACTCCGAGACCGCTGGTCATGCGCGCGATACAGGTGTGGACATTCTGATCGGCGTCGGAGAGATGGCCCGTGCTTATGAGCCCGACAGCTGGTACGCGACAGCCGAAGAGGCAGCTGCTGGGCTCTCAGACTTCCTCGGCGACGGCGATGCCGTGTTGGTCAAAGGGTCGAGGTCGGTTGGCCTCGAGGCAGTCGCGCAGCGACTCGGCCAAGGAGACTCCTGATGCTCGGAGAGATCCTGATCGCCTCGATGGGGTCGATGCTGATCTGCATCTTCCTCGGACCGAAGTTCATCTCGTATCTGCGGGTCAAGGAGTTCGGTCAGCAGATTCGCGAGGAGGGGCCGGCCGAGCACCACGAAAAGGCGGGCACTCCGACCATGGGTGGTCTGATCATCTTCCTCGCCATCTCGATCCCGTTCATCGCGCTTTCGGATCGTGACCCGGCGAGCCTTGCTGTTCTCGGTGTTGCGCTCGGCTGCGCCTTGATCGGGTTCATCGACGACTTTCTCAAGCTGGTCAAGCGCCGGTCGCTTGGTCTGTCGGCCCGCTGGAAGCTGCTCTTCCAACTCGGGCTGGCTATCGGTCTCTGGTGGGTTGCACGCCATGAGGTAGGGCTTGCACCGCAGCTGCAGATCCGAATCTCAGATGCGACCGTGCCGCTGTCAGACGGTCTGTATCTGCTCTTCATCTTCCTCGTGATTGCCGGGTCGTCCAACGCGGTCAATCTCACCGACGGGCTCGACGGCCTCGCGGCCGGCTGCTGCGCGATCGTGCTGCTCGCCTATACGGCAATTACCTTCATCACCGGCGAGCAAGAAAATCTTTCGATGCTCTCGGCGTGTCTGGTTGGGGCGTGCATCGGCTTCCTCTGGTTCAACGCATTCCCTGCCTCGATCTTCATGGGGGACACAGGCTCGCTGGGATTGGGCGGGGCGATCGGTGCCCTTGCAGTCATGACCCAGACCGAGATCCTGCTGATCATCATCGGCGGGATCTTCGTGATCGAAGCGCTTTCGGTCGCCCTCCAGGTCGCCTTCTTCAAGCTCTTCCAGCGCCGCATCCTCTTGATGGCTCCGGTTCATCATCACTTCGAGCTGATGGGCTGGTCGGAGACCAAGATCATGCTGCGGTTCTGGATAATCGCCGCGGTCTGCTCTGGTATCGGATTCACGCTTTACCAGCAGTCGATCGGCTGATCATGGACGCGATTCACGCCTGAGGCCGACATTCGCGCCTGAACAGGCGCGCCTGGAGGTAGGGACTCAGGCGTGGGGGGCGAAAAGGATTATGTGAATCCGCGCCAGAAAGAGCGCATCAGACCGCCCCTGCCGGAGGGGCCGTTTCTGGTCGTCGGTTTGGGCCGGTCGGGTCAGGCCGTGGCGAGGATGTTGGTTCGAACAGGCGCAGAGGTTCGCGGTTGCGATGTCGGAGAGCCGGCCGGAGCATCGGATCTTCTCGCCGACGGGGTCGAGGTCTCGCTTTCGGATCAGTCCGAAGACTTGCTCGACGGGGTCGAGACCTTGGTCAAGAGCCCCGGGGTACCGCGCACATCCCCACTCGTCTCGGCGGCGCTCGATCGGTCGGTCGAGGTGACCGGCGAGCTGGAGCTCGCTTGGCGTTCTTTGCCCAATCGCTTCTGCGCTGTCACTGGCACCAATGGCAAGACCACCGTGGCCGAGATGATCGGTCATATACATAGAACCGCGGGGATGCCGGTCGAGGTAGTCGGGAACGTTGGCAGGCCAGTGGCTTCTCTGATCGGTGAAGTAGACCCCGACGCAACCGTCGTCTGTGAATGCTCGAGCTTTCAGCTGGAGGACTCTTCGCTTTTCGCCCCCGAGGTGGCCGTGTTGCTCAACCTCGCCCCCGATCATCTCGACCGCCACGGGTCGATGACTGACTACCTGGCCGCGAAACTGAAGATCTTCGCCAACCAGATCACCGGCGATGCAGCGGTGGTCAATGCCAGCGAGCCATCTCTGGAAGAAGTCGAGATACCCGGAGAGGCGGAGGAGATCGGGTTCTGCGCAGGCGGCGACGGTAGGCCGTTGCGGGCCACGGGCTGTGATGCCGGAGTCTCTGCTGGTGAGATCAAGTGGAAGGGGGAGCGCGTGGTCGCGGTTTCCGATCTCCCCTTGACTGGCGAGCACAACCTTGGCAACGCCGCCGCCGCTACCGCCGCTTCAGTTGCATCGGGAGTCCCGTTGGAAGCCCTTGCCGAGGGGCTGCGCTCGTTCAAGGGAATTCCTCATCGTCTCGAGCATCTCGGGGAATTTGCCGGAGTCAGCTTTGTCAACGACTCGAAGGCGACCAATGTCGCCGCTGCCGTCGCGGCGATCGACTCGTTCGAGGGCGGGGTGAGGGTGATCCTCGGCGGGTCGTTGAAGAAGGAGTCCTTCGAACCGCTCCTCGATGTGGTGACCGATCACTGCACCGGTTGCTATCTCACAGGAGACGCAGCGCCATCGCTGGAACTCGCCCTGGCCGCTGCTCGTGAATCAGGCGTGGAGGTCGAGCTTGCCGATGACTTCGATTCGGCTGTGGAGGCTGCTGGTGATGCGGCGAAAGAGGGTGAGACGGTGCTCCTCGCACCTGCTTGCGCGAGCTTCGACGCCTTCGAGGATTTCGAACAACGGGGAGACCGGTTCAAGGATCTCGTTGCAGAGAGGATTCGAAGATGAGCGGCCTGATGCCCAAGGGTCCCAGGCGCAAACGCGATGCGCCGCCGCCGGAGTATTCGGTGATGTTGACCGCGACCCTTTGCCTCGTTGCCTTCGGGGCGGTAATGGTCTTCAGTGCTACATCGGTGAAGGCGGTGCTGCCAGAGGGCGGCGGCGACAGCGCCGAATACCTCAAGCGGGTTGCGGTCTTTGCAGTGCTCGGTCTGATAGCGATGCGAATCTTCTCCAGCTACGGGCTGCGTCTGGCCAGGTCGGCAACGCCCGTGTTCCTCGTGGTCGCATTCTTGATGTTGCTGGCGGTGCTGGTTCCCGGTGTCGGCCAGACCGTCAACGGCTCACAGCGCTGGCTGGGAGCAGGAATGGTTCAGTTCCAGCCGTCAGAGATCGCCAAGCTGGCTGTCCTGCTTTACGGGGTTCATCTGCTCGCGTCTGAGCCCAAGCGCGTCACCTCTTTGCAGGGACTCGGGCCCTTCCTGATCGTCTGCGGCGCGTTTCTCTGCCTGATCGCACTCCAGCCCGACCTCGGTACCGCGAGCACGATCATCTTCTCTTCGGCCTGCCTCCTGTTGCTTGCAGGCACGAAGCCGCGGACGCTCGCTCCGGTTGCGGCGGTGCTGGCGATCGGGGTAATCGGCTTGGTGGCGAGCCACCCGTATCAGCAGGCTCGACTGACCGGCTTCCTCAATCCCGCGTCTGACCCATCTGGGTCCAACTATCAGGGGTTGCAGGCCGAGATTGCGGTCGGTTCGGGCGGACCGCTCGGCGTCGGGCTCGGCGAAAGCGTCCAGAAGGCTTCGTATCTGCCTGAGGCCCACACCGACATGATTGCCGCGGTGATCGGCGAGGAGTCAGGCTTCGCCGGAATGATGGTGCTGATTGCGCTCTTCGGGATGTTCGGCTGGGCCGGCTTCAAGGCCGCGCATCGTGCGACCGACAGGTATTCGAAGTTGCTCGCAGCCAGTTTGACCTCGCTGGTTCTGATTCAGGCAGGGATCAATCTCTTTGCGGTGATGGGCCTGGCCCCGCTCACAGGCATACCTCTCCCGTTCGTCTCATACGGTGGAACGAGTCTCGTGGTCATGCTCGCCTCGGTCGGTCTGCTGCTGAATGTGGCAAGAGGCCCAGTAGCCGCACGATCCGTGGCTTCATCGCAAGGCAAGTCGGCTGATACTGGCTCCCGCGTGCCCAAGCGCCGTCCGCGCGCCGGAGGCGCTGCGAGACTGCAGGTAATCGAAGGTGGCGCAAGCAGGCCAAGAACACCCCGAAAGCGACCCGCTCCGGGTCGTGATCGCAGCCGGCGGCACGGCGGGACACGTCGTTCCCGCGGTGGCGGTGGCGGAAGAGCTTCGGGCTGAGGGCGCGACAGTAAGTTTTCTCGGCACGCGCGATCGCGCTGAGGCCAAGCTCGTGCCCGAGGCCGGATACGAGATCGACTTTCTCGACCTCAAGGGGCTCGATCGGCGCAATCCGCTGAAGGCGGCAGACGCGCTGGCCAAGGCTGCCGCGGCCTTGCCTCAGGCCACCAAGGTGCTTAAAGAGCGTTCGGCTTCGGTTGTGTTGGGCGGAGGCGGTTATGTTGCCGGTCCGGCCGGCCTCGCCGCCCTGGGATTGGGCATTCCCTTGGTCCTCACCGAGGCCGACAGCCACCTCGGCCTGACCAACCGCGCGCTCGCTCACCGGGCAGATGCTGTCTGTCTTTCCTTTCCGATCGCAGGGAGAGAGCATCTTCCGTTCATCGTCACCGGCCGCCCATTGCCGGCCGAGTTTGCCTCTGCCGACCGCGAGGCGGCGCGGTCGCGCTTTGGGCTTGCTCCAGACGACGTCTGCGTCCTGGTCGTTGGTGGAAGCCTCGGCGCCCGCAGCCTCAACCTCGCTGCGATCACGGCCCTTGCGCCTCTCGATATCAAGGTGATCCACATCAGCGGAGAGCGCGATTACGACGAGGTTTCAAGCCAGATGGAGGCGAGAGGGAACCTCTCCAACTACACACTTCTCCGCTACGAGCCAGGTCTGGGAGAGGTGCTGGCCGCCTGCGATCTGGTCGTAGGTCGCTCCGGAGGCTCGGTGTTCGAGTTCTGTGCTGCCGGCAGGCCTGCGTTGCTCATTCCGTATCCCCACGCCACCGCTGATCATCAGACCGGGAACGCCCAGTGGATGATCTCCGGCGGCGCGGCTCGCCTGCTGCCGGATTCAGAACTCGACGCCGGCACACTGCGTCGGGAGGTAGCGGATCTGCTGGCTGATCGCGAGCGCCTCGCTGAGATGGCCGCCGCTTCGGCGACCCTTGCTCGTCCGTACGCTGCACGCGCGGTTGCCGACGCTGTCACCGCAGCGGCTCGGGGCGAGCGCATCACGGGCGAGGCTCAAGGCAGCCTCCCTCCGAATCCGACCATGCCCAGCGCCGGGGCGGCAAGCGAAGATTTGGCGGACAGGAACCTCTACTTCATCGGTATCGGGGGTGCCGGTATGTCCGGTCTTGCATCGATAGCCGCTTCGCGCGGAGCCATGGTCGCCGGATCTGACCGCAGCGAGTCCTCGTACCTTGCTCGGCTCCGTGGCTTCGGCATCGACCCGCAGATAGGTCACGACGCCTCTCATGTTCCCGCTGAAGCCGAGGTGGTCGTTTCGACGGCAATAGGAGATGACAACCCAGAGCTGACGGTGGCGCGCGAGAGGGGGCAGAGCGTCCTGCATCGAGGCGAGCTGCTGGCGGAGATCTCGCGCGACAGCCGCCTGATCGCTGTGGCGGGAACCCACGGCAAGACCACCACCACGGCCCTCTGTGTTCACCTGTTGCGACAGATCGGGGCAGATCCCGGGTACCTGATCGGTGGTGAGCTGCCGGGCGCTGGTCCTGCAGGCGCTCCCGCAAACGCCGGATGGGGTGCGGGTGAATGGATGGTGACCGAGGCCGATGAAAGTGACGCCAGCTTTCTGGAACTCGACCCCGAAGTGGCCGTGGTGACGAATATCGAACTAGACCACCACGCCCGTTGGGCCTCTTTGGACGACCTGCATAAGGCGTTCGCCGGGTTCGTCTCCGGGGCCAGGTCGCTTGCCGAGGGACCCGGGGTAGATCTGTCTGCGTCGGGCAGGACTCTGCGGTTCGAAATCAGCGAGCCAGACACACGCCCATCGCGCGGTGGACCAGCCGAGGTGCAGGCGATCGATCTTTCGCCGACCGGCTCTGGAACCTCATTCAGGGTCGTCGGTCTGCCCGGACTCCCTGACGGTCTCGAGCTCGAGACCTCCTCTCCCGGCCGCCACAATGTGTTGAACGCACTTGCTGCGTTGAGCGCAGTCGGGCTCGCCGGTCTGCTCGACGATGTCGATCCGCAGCAAGTCGCGGACGCCCTGTCGAGCTTTCCTGGTGTTGCCCGCCGATTCGAGTCGAAGGGAAGAACCTCTACCGGAGCAGTGGTATTCGACGACTACGCCCATCATCCGACCGAGGTTGCAGCTGCGCTGAACGCAGCCCGTGAGTTCGGATCCGGCAAGGTGGTCGCGGTCTTCCAACCTCACCTCTACTCGAGGACCAAGGCCCTCTCTCGCGAGTTCGGCCAAGCCCTTGCTGCCGCCGACGAGGTTGGTGTGCTCGAGGTCTATCCGGCACGCGAGGAGCCGGTGGGCGAACTCGAGGGGGTAACCGGACGCTGGGTGGCGGAAGCTGCTGCCGATGCAGCCAAGGGCAAGCCGGTCTGGTGGTTGAGAACGCGCGAAGATGCCCTCGCGGCGCTTTCCGGCCGATTGAGCGAAGGGGATCTGCTGCTCACCCTTGGTGCCGGCGATATCAATCTCTTGGCAGATGATCTCGTCTCCGGGGTAGGCCGGTGAGCGAGGCACCCGAAACCCAACGTGACTTTCCGCTCGAGCGGTTGACCACGATACGGATCGGCGGTCCTGCCGATCATTACGCCGAGCCATCGAGCGAGCAGGACCTGGTCGCCCTCTTGGCATGGGCGGGAGGTCAGGATCTCGCAATCGGCATGGTCGGCTCCGGCTCGAATCTTCTGGTTGCCGATTCCGGGTTCAGAGGATTGGTCTTGAAGCTGAAGGGGCCTTTGGCCGAGGTCGAGCGGATCGATGAGGTGGTCGAGTGCGGGGGAGGCGCGAGGCTGCCGTCGGTCTCGGCGAAGGTGGCCGGTTGGGGTCTGAGCGGACTCGAGTTCGGGGTGAATATCCCCGGAACGGTCGGAGGCGCCGTGCGGATGAACGCAAATGCCTACGGCGGCGAGCTAGGGCGGGTGCTCACTCGTGTGAGGATCTGTACCGGCTCTGGCATCAGGGAGGCAGAGCCTGCCGATCTCGGGTTTCGGTATCGGGACTCCGACTTGGCACCCGGCGAGGTGGTCTCGCGGGCCTGGTTCGCTCTCGAGCCAGGCGACCCGGATCAAATCAAGGAGACGATGGCCGAGATGCGCGGTAAGCGCAAGGAGGCCCAGCCCTCTGGCATCAAGACATTTGGATCGACCTTCGTCAATCCAACCGACGAGAGGGCCGAAGGCCAGTCGGCGGGGATGCTCCTGGACCAGGCGGGTTGTCGCGGGCTGACGGTCGGCGGCGCGAGGCTTTCGGAAAAACACGCCAATTTCGTCGAGAACTTCGAGTCGGCCACGACCGCTGATGTCCTGGCCGTGATGTCACAGGCACGGCATCGCGTGTATTCCAGGTTCGGAGTAGTGCTCGAGCCAGAGGTGCAGACACTGGGTGATGTCGAGTGGCCTTCGGACTGGGAGATCGAGTCTTGAGAGTGGGATGGCGGGTCTGGCGTCGCCGCCTCGTCTTGATCGCAATCGTCTTGGTTGCGCTCGCATCTGCTTACTGGTTCTGGCTGCGAGACTCGTCGCTGGTGGCCGTCGACGAGGTCGAGGTGAGCGGAGCCACGGTCAATCAGAACGCCATCCAGAGGGCGCTGGACAAGGCGGGCCGCCAGATGACGACGCTTCATGTCCAGGAGTCGGTCTTGATCGAGGCTCTGGGTCGGTTCCCGACCGTGGCAGCCATATCCACCTCGGCTGTCTTTCCCCACACGCTGAAGGTGGTCATACGCGAGCGCCCTCCGGTTGCTGTGGCCACTATCGAGGGCAAGGCAACTGGCGTTTCAGCCGACGGATATGCATTGATCGGACTGGATGTTTCGGCTTTCGACCTCCCCTCGATCAGCACCACCTTGGCCGAGGATGGACTGGTGGACGACCACGGCAGGGCTCAGGCGGCCATCGTCGGCGCCACTCCGACTCCGCTCAAGCCGGGTCTCGTGTCCGCGATCTGGGATGACACCTACGGGGGCGTTCTGGTCGATCTGAGCGGAGCTCCACAGATCCGCTTTGGCGACGGTGAAGACGGACAGGCCAAATGGGCGGCCGCGGCGGCCCTCCTGGCGGATCCAGGTCTCGGCTCGCCCAGCTACATCGATGTAAGCGCTCCAGGTCGTCCCGTCGCCGGGTAGGCCCCGGAGGTCTCCAAGGGGCACTTTCTGGCCGTTTCTGCACCCCTTTTTGCACTGTCTCATGGGCGCGTTGAAGGTCGTGAAAGTCAGGCAAAGTAGCAACTTGGTCCTCAAGCCGAATATTGGTTTTATTCGTGCTTTACAGGGAAAACCTGAGGTTCGTCGAAACCCTAAGGCTCAACCAACGGTCCAGAAGAGGGGGGTCAAAACCCTCGAGTTGTACTCGAGAGTTTGGCCATTTCGGCCATTGACACCTGTCCCCAATTGACCTACCGTCGTCTTGCTTGCGGTGACCCGATCAGGGCTGGCGCAAGGGGTTTGCGGAGCGTTTGGGAGGGCCTCTTTCGATGGGGCTCGGACGGACCGGCGAGACCAAAAAAGGAAACGGAGCAAGACCAACAAAATGGAGACCTCTTACCTAGCGGTCATCAAGGTCGTCGGAGTCGGCGGCGGTGGTTCGAACGCGATCAGCCGCATGGTCGATGCTGGCCTGCGCGGGGTCGAGTTCATCGCCTGCAACACCGACGCACAGGCGCTCCAGGCTTGCGACGCCGATGTCAAGATCGGCATCGGTCACAACCTGACCAAGGGTCTCGGCGCGGGTGCGAACCCCGAGATCGGCGCGGGTGCAGCTGCTGAATCTCGCGATGAGGTCAAGGAGGCGCTCAAGGGCGCCGACATGGTTTTCGTCACCTGCGGTGAGGGAGGCGGTACCGGTACCGGCGCTGCTCCGGTTATCGCAGAGATCGCCAAGCAGGAGATCGGCGCACTCACAGTCGGTGCGGTTACCAAGCCTTTCGAGTTCGAGGGCAAGCGCCGTATGGCTGCGGCCGAGGAGGGCGTACAGAAGCTTCGCGATCAGGTCGACACCCTGATCGTGGTTCCGAACGAGAAGCTGCTTCATGTCGTGGAGCGTCAGACCACGATCCTCGAGGCCTTCCGTGAGGCCGACGACATCCTGCGCCAGGGTGTCCAGGGTGTCACCGACCTGATCACCGTTCCAGGGCTGATCAACCTCGACTTCGCCGATGTGCGCCTGGTCATGCATGAGGCCGGCTCGGCCCTGATGGGCGTAGGCGTCGGCTCGGGTGAGAACCGCGCGGTCGAAGCCGCGCGCAACGCGCTCACCTCCCCGCTGATCGAGGAGAAGATCGACGGAGCCAAGGGCGTGCTCTTGAACATCACCGGCGGTGAGGATCTCGGTCTGTTCGAGGTCAATGAGGCGGCTCGACTTGTCATGGAGACCGCTGACCCGAACGCCAACATCGTCTTCGGGGCCGTGGTCGACTCGATGATGCAGGAGGAGTGCCGCGTGACCGTAGTCGCAACCGGCTTCTAGGGCTTCGAGATGATCGCTCGCGCGCCGCAGATCACGAGGCGCGAGGTCAAGCGGCGTGACACGGGTGTCAGCCGGACCGCACCGGCTCTCGGGGACCTGAGGGTGTCGGATTCCGACATCGACGTTCCCGACTTCCTCAAGTAAGAGTCGTCGCCAGCCTCAGCAAGCTTGAGCGGGTGGTTCCTACCACCAGTCACCTGTGCGCGTTTTGCCACTTGCGACTAACCTGACGCGCTGTGAGCAAGTTGCGACGAACCCCCTTGTACGAGGCCCATGTCGAGGCCGGGGCGAAGCTGATGCCGTTCGCCGGCTGGGAGATGCCGGTGCAGTACCCCGAAGGCATCACGGCCGAGCATGAGGCTGTGAGGAACGGTTGCGGGATCTTCGATGTCTCCCATATGGGGCAGATCGAGGTTCGCGGACGACTGGCGCTCGAGTTCCTTCAGCGCGCCCTGACCAACGATGCATCCAAGGTCGAGGTTGGCGGCTCGCAGTACTCGTGCCTGTGCGAGGAGGGAGGGGGCGTTCTGGATGACCTCTTCAGCTACCGGCTGGCAGATGAGCGCTGGCTTTCGGTTACCAACGCCAGCAACCATGAGCGGGATTTCAAGCGCTACCAGATGGAGGCCAAGCGCTGGGACGTCGAGGTCGAGGATGTTGCCGAAAGCATCGCGATGATCGCGGTCCAGGGGCCGCAAGCACGCCAAATTCTGGCCGAGATGGTGGATGAGGATCTTCCAGATCGATTCAAGGTCAAGACGATCGCGGTTGGCGGCTCCCCGATGATGGTCTGCGGGACCGGCTACACCGGAGAGGACGGGGTCGAGTTGCTGATGCCCCCCGAGGCAGCGCTCGACACATGGAAGGCGCTGATTTCCGCAGGTGCGGTCCCATCTGGACTTGGAGCCCGCGACACTCTCCGGATCGAGGCCTGTTACTGCCTCTACGGAAATGAATTGAGCCAGGAGCGAACTCCGATCGAGGCCGGCCTCGGTTGGGCGGTGAAGGAGGAGACCGGCTTTGTCGGCTCCGAAGCCTGCCTCGAGGCTCGTGAGGACCCCGCAGGGGACCGGCTGGTCGCCTTCACCTTGCCGGACGGCGGAATCCCCCGGAGCGGCAATCCGATTCTCAAAGAGGGAGAGCGGATCGGTGAGGTGAGCAGCGGAACCCTTTCTCCAACTCTGGATGTAGGTATCGGAATGGGGTACGTCCCCGGGAAGTTCTCGGATGTGGGAACCGCGATAGAGATCGACGTTCGCGGCAAGACCCGCTCGGCGGTAGTGACCAAGATGCCCCTCTACTCGCGAGATGGATAAGGTGCCGACACTGTGAGCGAGGCGAACTACCCCGAGGATCTCCGCTACCACCCTGAGCACGACTGGGCTCGGGTCGAAGGTGATGAAGCGGTATTCGGCATCACCTGGTACGCGCAGGACGCTCTTGGGGAGGTCGTTTTCTACGAACCCCCTGCTGTCGGGTCCGAGGTGACCAAGGACCAGCCTTATACGGAGCTGGAGTCGGTCAAGGCCGTGTCCGAGATCTTCGCCCCACTGTCGGGCGAGATCGTGGCGGTCAACGAAGCGCTGGGCAGCGCGCCCGAGGCGGTCAACTCCGATCCGTACGGAGACGGTTGGCTGGTCCGGGTCAAGATCGCGGACTCAGCCGAGGTGGATGCGCTGATGGACGCAGCTGCCTATCAGTCGATGCTCGACGGCTGACCCCGCACTCTCTCGGGTGCAACCGGTATCCACGCAGCTTGCGTGATCTCGTCACGTTGATCCGGCCGTGTGGAGATTGGACATCGTTTCGGCCGTCTAGGATTCCAGCAAGTGACCCGTTACACCTCCGTAACCAATTCTGACCGCGACGAGATGCTCGCCAAGATCGGCGTCGGTTCGGTGGATGATTTGTTTGACGGCATCCCCGACGCACTCCGCCTTGGTCGCCCGCTGGGTCTGCCTGACGGACTTTCCGAGGGAGAGGTCTTCGAACGGCTGAGGAGGATGTCGGCGAGAAATGCCGACGCCGACTCCGAGATCAGCTATCTCGGGGCGGGAATGTACGACCACTACGTGCCGTCGATCGTCGAGACGATCATCTCTCGCTCCGAGTTCCTTACCCCGTACACGCCGTACCAGCCCGAGGTCTCTCAGGGCGGGCTGCAAACGATGTTCGAGTTCCAGACCGCGATGACAGAACTGACCGGACTGCCTGTCTCCAACGCAGGTCTGTACGAAGGGCCTTCGACAGCAGCCGCGGCTGCCTATCTCGCGATCGGTGCCACAGGCAGAAAGAAGTTGGTCGCGTCGCGCGGGGTGCATCCGCACACCCGCGAAACACTTCAGACCTACTCGGCCGGTTACGGCTCGGAGGTGGTCGAGGTCGCCCTAGATGGTGGAGTGACTCAAGCCGCTGCCCTCGCTGAAGAAGTCGACGGAGAAACCGCCGCTGTCTTCTTGCAGCAGCCGAACTTCCTCGGATCGGTCGAAGACATCGAGGCTCTGGCCGAGACCGCAAAGGCCCACGGAGCCTTGGTGATCGTCGCCTGCGATCCGATGGCGCTTTCGATCCTCAAGCCCCCTGGCGAGTGCGGTGCCGACATTGCCTTCGGAGAGGGTCAGCCTTTAGGCAATCGGCTGGACTACGGCGGGCCTTCATTTGGCTTCTTCTGCGCTGCCGAAGAGCATCTGCGTCGCATGCCCGGTCGTATTGCGGGAGAAACGACCGACGCAGACGGCCGTAGGGGTTTCGTCTTGACTCTGCAAACGCGCGAGCAGCACATCCGCAGGGAGAAGGCAACCCACAACATCTGCACCGCACAGGCCCTGAACTCACTGGCGGGGATGATCCATCTCGCCTGGCTCGGAAAGCACGGGTTCGTGGAGCTGGGGGAGCTCTTGGTCAGGCGCACTGCTTACGCGCGGACGAAGTTGGCCGCGGTACCGGGCGTGAGCCAGACATTCGACGCTCCTGTCGTCCGCGAGTTTGCGGTTTCGCTCGACGCACCCGTGGGAGAGGTGCTCGACTTCTGCGCAGCGCAGGGGGTGGCTGCCGGCTATCGGCTCGACCGCGACTATCCGGAGATCGAAAATGGCCTCCTGATTGCGATCACAGAGCGCCGCAGCGTCGAGGACATAGACCGTCTCGCCGATCTCCTCGCAGAGGCCGTCGCATCCGCTGCAGGTGTCCCCGTCGGGGAGGCTGTCTCGTGAGCCTGGAAGCTGCACCGCCCAGCACCGCCGAGGTGCCTACGGCCCAGCAGCGCGAACGCGCGACCACTATCTACGAGCGTTCCGTCCCCGGGCGCCGCGCGGCCGCATTGCCCGATGCCGGGGTTCCGGATACGCCGATAGAGGATCTGATCCCCAAGTCCCTGCTCCGCGACAAACCGGCTGAGCTGCCGGAGATTGCAGAGCCGGAGATCGTCCGTCACTACAACCGGCTCTCTCGACGCAACTTCGATCTCGACACGGGGATGTACCCGCTCGGTTCCTGCACCATGAAGCACAACCCTCGGGTCAACGAGCGGGTTGCGGCGCTGCCGGGTCACGCTAGGCTCCATCCCGCCCAAGACCCGCGACGCGCGCAGGGCGCCCTCGAGCTGATGTGGAATCTCCAGGAGTCGCTGGCCGAGATCTGCGGCTTGCCCCATGTGAGCCTTCAACCATCCGCAGGTTCTCACGGAGAGCTCGCGGGGCTTCTCCTCACTCGCGCATATCACGCTGATCGTGGGGAGGAGAGGACCAAGGTCCTTACCCCCGACACCGCCCACGGCACCAACCCCGCGACCGTCTCGATGGCCGGCTATGAGGTGGTCAGGGTCGCAACCAGCGAGCAGGGCGGGGTCGACATGGACGATCTTCGCTCGAAGGCTGACGAGCAGGTTGCCTGTCTGATGCTGACCAACCCGAATACCCTCGGCCTGTTCGACGAGAACATCGCCGAGATTGCCGAGGTACTCCACTCGGTCGGCGGGACCCTCTACTACGACGGCGCCAACCTGAACGCGATCATGGGTCGCTCGCGCCCCGGAGACATGGGGTTCGACATCGTCCACGTGAACCTGCACAAGTCCTTCTCACAGCCACACGGCGGCGGCGGTCCCGGCTCAGGCCCGATCGCGGTCTCTGAGCGGATAGAACCCTTCCTGCCCAAGCCGCAGGTGGTCCGGACCGGTGATGGGAATGGAAGCGGTCCGACCTTCGGTCTCGACTACGACCGACCGAAGTCGATTGGCCGCCTGCGTGGTTTCCAGGGCAATTTCGGTGTCTTCGTTCGCTCCTACGCCTACATCCTCAGCCTCGGCGGAGATGGCCTGCAGGAGGCCTCGGAGACTGCCGTGTTGAACGCCAACTACCTGATGACCCGTCTTGCCGAGGGGCGCGCGGGCAAGTACCTGCTGCCCGGGGTGGACAAGCGCCCGATGCACGAGTTCGTACTTTCGGCCTCCAAGGCCAAGGATGAACTGGGCGTGAAGACTCTCGACATAGCCAAGCGGATACTCGACTTCGGGTTTCATCCTCCAACCGTTTACTTCCCGCTGCTGATCGAGGAAGCGCTCTTGATGGAGCCAACCGAGACCGAGACCAAGGAGACACTCGACTCCTTTGCCGACGCGATAGAGATGATCCTCGAAGAGGCGGAATCTGATCCGTCGATTGCTACCGAGGCGCCTTACACCACGCCGGTTCGCCGTCTCGACGAGGCAGGTGCCGCGCGGGATCCCGTGATCCGCCAGCCACTCGGCTGAGCGTCATCTTGACCCCTGCACCACTGGCCGCCCTGTCGTTTGCGAGACTGCTGCGGCCATGAGGATCTTCAGTGGAATCCAGCCGACCGGCCGCAAGCACCTCGGTAACTACATCGGGGCGATCAGACAGTACGTAGAAGGTCAAGACAGAGGTGATCCTGCGATCTACTGCATCGTCGACCTCCACGCGATCAGCGTCCCCTGGGATCCGGCCGAGCTTCGTTCGAACCTCTATGACACCACTGCGATCATGCTGGCGGCCGGTCTCGATCCGGCCCGCTGTCTGCTGTTTCGCCAGTCCGACGTTCGCGAGCACACAGAACTCTGCTGGCTTCTTTCCTCTGTCACCTCACATGGTGACCTCAACCGGATGCACCAGTTCAAGGACAAGTCCTCGAAGCAGCGTGAGTTGGTCTCGGCGGCGCTTTTCTTCTATCCGGTCCTGCAGGCTGCCGATGTACTCGCCTACAAAGCCCAGGAGGTGCCGGTCGGAGAGGACCAGCGCCAGCACATAGAACTGATGCGGGAGATCGCCCGCAGGTTCAATGAGCGCTTTGGAGAGATCTTGGTCGAGCCCGATCACCGAATCCCCGAGATCGGAGCTCGAATCATGGATCTCCAGGACCCGACCAGCAAGATGTCCACTACCGGCGCGAGCGAGCAAGGGACTGTCTATGTGCTCGATGAGCCGGCCGCGATCGAGAAGAAGTTCCGCTCTGCCGTGACCGATTCAGGGGAGGGGATTACGAGGGGTGATGGAAAGGAAGGCATCGCCAACCTGATCGAGATCCTCGCCGTCACACGCGGAGTCGGTCCGGAAGAGATCGAGCAGGAGTTCGCAGACTCCGGCTACGGTGATTTCAAGGCGGCGGTCGCCGACGCTGCATCTGAGTACCTGGCCCCGGTGAGGGAGCGCTACTCCGAGATCAGACCCGATGAAGCCGCTCTCGAGGCAGTACTTGCCGATGGAGCCGGAAAGGCGGCAGAAATCGCCTCGGGCGTGCTCGAAGAGGTTCGCACCGCGATGGGTCTTGGCCCATCTCAGGCTTGAGGCGCGCTTCTTTGACCGTCGGCGCCGATAGGCTCGCGGCGTGAGTCCATCGGCTTCAGCTTCGGTCGCCCACCTCGACCTCGACCTGGCGGTCTTTCAGGGCCCTTTCGATCTGCTGTTGGCGGTGCTGCTGCGCGAGGAGATAAGCCTTGCCGAAGTCGATCTTGCTGATGTAGTCCTGGCCTATATCGATCACCTCGAGTCCGCTGGCAGGCTGGATCTAGAGTCGGTAACCGAGTTCCTCGTCTTGATCGCTGCCTTGCTGGAGTTGAAGAGCAAGCTGCTGCTGCCCGGCGAAGAAGAGGAGCTCGATGAGCTCGGGCCCGAGGAGGCAGCCGATGAACTATTGGCCCGGATGCTCGAATACCGCCGCTACCACGATGCAGCCGAAGCGCTGATCGAGATCAGATCAGCTGCCGAGGGCTACGGGTACCGAACAGCGGCACCGCCTCCGGAACTTCGCCGCGCAGCGATAGAGGCTGCAACCAAGGCATACGAACCCGATCGACTCGGACAGGCCCTCGAGGCACTGCTCACGCCGCCGCCGAAGGTCGATGCCTCTCATATCCGTCAGAGTGTTTCGCTCAGCCGCCGGGTGCGCATCCTGAAGGACATCCTTGCGGCAAAGAGCAGCTTCGACTTCAAAGAGACCTTCGGCAAGGAAGATCACCTCACCCAGGCGGTAACCCTGTTTGCCCTGCTGGAACTCCACAAACGAGGTGAGGCAAGCTGGAACCAGGAACGCTCGTTCGGGCCGATCGAGGTAACGATCTCATGAGCGCAGCCGATCGCGGACTCGAAGCTGCCGTGGAGGCGCTGCTCTTCCTCTCGAGCGATGCCGTTACCTCCAAACGCCTTGCCGAGGCTCTCGAGGTTGGCGAGGATGAGACGACCGAGGCCCTGCGGGCTCTCGGTAGGTCCCTCGAGGAGTCCGGGCGCGGTCTCGTGTTGCGCGAGGTGGCAGGGGGGTATGCCCTCGCCTCGGTGCCGGAGTTCGACGATGCCGCACGCCGATTGCTGGCCAAGCCCAAGACGCCGCCGCTCACCCAGGCTCAGGCCGAGGTGCTTGCCATCGTCGCCTACCTCCAGCCAGTCTCCCGCCCCGAGATTGCACGCATCAGGGGCGTCTCTTCGGACTCGACCGTGTCCGGACTGACCGAGCGCGGATTGATCGAGGAGAAGGGGAGGACCGACTTTGGCGCTGTCAGCTACGCGACCAGCGAGCTGTTCGAGAAGCTCTTTGGCCTGGGCTCGCTCGACTCACTTCCTGATCCCTCGCAGTTCGATCCCACTCCCGAGGATGAGCGTGAGCTGCGTGAGCGCTTGCTCAAGGCCGGGGAGCGACGCGCGGCCTGACAGCGGCACGAGGCTGGCATGGGCCGGTCGGATTTGAGCGATGATCAATCGATGAGGCTTGCGCGTTATCTCGCCCACTCTGGTGTCGCCTCTCGCAGGGCGGCTGAGGAGTTGATCCGAGAGGGGAGAGTCGAGGTGGATGGAGAGGTAGTGACCGACCCTGCTCGCGGGGTGGAGCAGGGCCAGGATGTCCGCTTCGACGGCAATCCCGTTGCCCCCGAGGAGCGTGAGGTCTGGATTCTCAACAAGCCACGCGACGTCGTCTCGACTGCCAAGGAGCCGGGCTCACGAAGTCCAGTGACTGATCTGATCGAATCGGACCGCAGGCTGTATCCGGTTGGACGGCTCGACGCAGACTCGACCGGACTGATCCTCTTGACCAACGATGGTGATCTCGCGAACCTGCTTACCCACCCCCGTTACGAGGTGCCAAAGACCTATCGCGTAATACTGCGCCGCGCGATCTCCGACGATGTTCTCTCTCGCCTCGCCGAAGGAGTCGAACTCGATGACGGCCCGACATCGCCAGCTGTCTTGGAGAGGGTTTCCGAAGTCGAGATGCTGATCACGATTCATGAAGGCAGAAACCGTCAGGTGCGGCGCATGGCCGAGGCTGTGGACAACCAGGTCGACTCGCTCAAACGGATTCGCTTCGGACCTCTGGATCTGGGTGATCTGCGGATCGGAGATTCC
>JBEIRY010000010.1:0-37550 GCA_040375675.1 Thermoleophilales bacterium
AGAGGCCCCTGTAGTGGAGGTCGCTGAAGCGGCTCCTGTAGTGGAGGTCGCTGAAGAGGCCTCCGCCGGAGAAGGATCCGAGGCCAGCGCCAGCGAGGATCAGCCGGCCGAGGAGACCGCCTCAGACGAGGGCTGAGGCCCGCGTGACCATCTTCGTAGGTTTGACCGGTGGAGTTGCTGCCGGTAAGTCTGCTGCGATGGCCGCCTTCGAGAGCGAGGGTGCTGCCGTCTTTTCCACCGACCTTGCCGCCCATCTCGCACTGGGCCTGCCCGAGGTGCGCAATCAGTTGATGGAGCGGTGGGGGGAGGACGTCGTCGTGGACGGAGATCTGGATCGAAACCGAATCGCACGCATCGTGTTCGAGGATGCAGGTGAGCTCGAATGGCTGGAGGGCATCCTCCATCCACGCGTGAGGGATCAGGTTGCCGAGTGGAGGGCTGAACTGGATCCCTCGACCGAGATTGCGGTAATCGAGGTTCCGCTCCTTTTCGAGTCAGGACTGGAGGGGACCTTCGACGCTACCGTTGCGATCGTCGCTGACGATGAGGTCCGCGATGCAAGGCTGGCCGAGCGGGGGCATGCGGGCAACGAGGGCCGCGAATCCAGACAGCTGACCCAGGCCGAAAAGGCCGAACGCTCCGCCTACGTGATCCACAACAACGGTTCGCTCGAGGAACTTTGCGCTGCCGTAACCGAGCTCTCTGCCAACCTGAAGGAGGGAACAGGAGGCATTGAGTGAGCGGAGAACGCAAAAAACCGAGGCCGCGCAGTGGTGGCGGGCAGCCGAGGCGCCGACCGGCTCCTAAACAGAGCTTCTATCGCCGCCACCGCACCGTGCTCATCCTGCTCGTGATTGCTCTGATCGCTCTGGCTTTCGTCGAGAGCAAGAGCCGTATAGACAGTGCGATAACCGAGGTAACCCTGCCTCTCCGTCACGAAGACATCATCCGCCAGCAGGCCCAGGAAAAGGATGTTCCCGCGGATCTGATCGCGGCGGTGATCTACGAGGAATCGCGTTTTCGCGATCAGACCTCATCGGCCGGTGCACGGGGTCTGATGCAGATCACTCCCTCGACAGCCGAGTACGTCGAGGATTTGAGCGGAGGAAGCACCTTCGATCAATCTGACCTAGCCAACCCCGACATCAACATCCGCTACGGAACCTTCTACCTGAGGCATCTGCTGAATCAGTTCGACGGCGACGAGGTTGCTGCCCTGGCCGCCTACAACGCAGGCGAGACCAATGTCTTCGATTGGGGTGGATCTGATCTGGAGATCTCCGACATCCCCTTTCCCGAGACCAAGAACTACGTGAAGGACGTGCTGGAAAAGCGGGATGCGTATCGCAGGGCATACCCGAACGAACTCGGGTTCTGATCCTCGCCGCTTGCCTTCGACTGCTTCTGACTTTCCTCCCAGCTAGTATTTCGCCCCATGAGAAGTAGGCGCGTAAAGGGCGGATGGGAGCTGACCAAGAAGAGCTGGGGGGCGCTCAAGGCGAACAAGACCTTGATGGTCATTCCTGTCGTTGGAGCGCTCGTCGCCATGGTCCCGGCGATACTGCTCACCTTCCCCGGATTGTTCCTGCTCGCCGACAATCAGACAGCACCCGGGGTAGTCCTCGTGGTGATAGGTATCTATCTCTCCACCGTCGCGATCAACTACTACGCGGTCGTCTTGGCCGGGGCGGCGAATGCAGTGTTCAACGACGAGCCCGAGCCCAAGAAGGTCGGTCACCGGGTCGCCCGCTCGAGGTTCAAGGCGATCTGCGGCTGGGCCCTGTTGTCGGCGACACTCGGCGCCATCTTCAGCTTGCTCGAGAGCCAAAACACCATCGGAGCAATTGTCAGCGCCCTTGTCGGCACCGCATGGGCCCTCGTGACCTTCCTGGCAATTCCAATCATCGCGCTCGAGGGGACCGGACCGTTTGCAACCGTCAAGCGCTCGACTCAACTGTTCAAGGAGCGTTGGGCAGGCCAGATCACCGGTCAGGTCACGATCGGCGCAATCGTAGCCTTGGTTGTATCTCTGCCGTCGATACTCGTGATGGCTCTAGGGATCTACATCCTGGCCAGCACTTCTGTCAGCGCCGAGGAAGTGATCGGAGTGGTGCTGATAATCGTCGGGGTGATCGGCTTGATCTTCGGCTCCATCTTCGGTGCTGCCATTCGCGGCATCTTCGGGATCGCTCTCTACAGGTTTGCCGCGCAGGGAATCGCTGTCGGGCCGTTCACCAGCGAGGAGCTGGAGCGGTCGGTAGCGACCAAGGGCTGAGAACCCTCGCCTGCTAGGCGCCGACCTACGCGGATCGCATCGTTACTCTGGCATTAGATGCCGGAATTCAAACTCAACTCGGCCTACACCCCGACAGCTGATCAGCCCGCCGCTATAGACGGGTTGGCCGAAGGGATCGAGGCCGACGAGCGGATACTCACTCTGCTCGGTGCCACCGGCACAGGCAAGACCTTCACGATGGCCGCAACCATAGAAAGGTTGCAGCGCCCAGCCCTCGTAATCGCCCACAACAAGACTCTCGCGGCTCAGCTCTGCAATGAGTTTCGTGAGTTCTTCCCCGAGAACTCGGTCGAGTACTTCGTCAGCTACTACGACTACTACCAGCCCGAGGCCTATGTTCCGGCACAGGATCTCTATATCGAAAAAGACTCCTCGATCAACGAGGAGATCGACAGGCTGCGCCACGCAGCAACCGCATCGCTCTTTTCCCGCGAGGACACGATCGTCGTTGCCTCGGTCTCCTGTATCTACGGCATCGGCTCACCTGATCTATACCGGAACAAGATGCAGATCTTCAAGGTTGGTGAAGAGATCGACCGCGCCGACCTCTTCTCGAAGTTGGTCGGCATGCAGTACTCGCGAAACGATGTCGTGCTGGAGCGGGGATCCTTCAAGGCTCAGGGGGAGATGATCGAGCTCCAGCCTTCGTACTCCGAAAGCGCGTATCGGATTCGCTTGTTCGGCGACGAGGTCGAGAGCATCCAACACTTCGATCCGTTGAGTGGGCAGGTGATAGAGGAGATGAATGAGGCAACTATCTGGCCGGCTACGCACTACGTGACCGAAGACGCAACTCTCGAGCGCGCGGTCGAGGAGATCGAGTCCGAGATGATCGCTCAGGTCTCTGCTTTCGAAAGAGAAGGCAAGCTGCTCGAGGCACATCGACTCCAGCAGAGAACCCGCTACGACATCGAGATGATGCGTGAGGTCGGGTTCTGTCCCGGGATCGAGAACTACTCGCGAATCATCGACGGCCGACCCCCAGGGAGCGCCCCGTACACCTTGATCGATTACTTCCCTGACGATGCACTCGTCTTCGTCGACGAGTCTCATCAGACGATCCCGCAGCTCGGCGGTATGTACCAGGGCGACTTCTCACGCAAGTCGACCCTGATCGAACACGGATTCAGGCTTCCTTCCGCGATCGACAACCGCCCGCTCAAGTTCGATGAGTTCCTCGGTCGCGTGGGGCAGATGGTCCTCGTCTCGGCAACTCCCGGAGATTGGGAGCGCACGAGTTCGAAGCGCATCGTCGAACAGATCGTCAGGCCTACCGGCATCGTGGATCCCGAGATAGAGGTTCGAGAGACCCTGAACCAGATGGACAACCTGATGGGCGAGGTCAAGATAAGAGCCGACCGCGATGAGCGAACCCTGGTCACGACCTTGACCAAGAAGATGGCTGAGGACTTGACCGAGTATCTGATCGAGCACGGATTCAAGGTCCGCTACCTCCATTCCGATATAGACACTCTCGAGAGGATCGAGATCATCCGCGATCTGCGCTTGGGCGAGTTCGATGTACTGGTTGGGGTCAATTTGCTTCGCGAGGGTCTGGACCTGCCAGAGGTCTCCCTGGTGGCGATTCTCGACGCCGACAAGGAAGGCTTTCTGCGAGGAGAGACCAGCTTGGTGCAAACGATTGGCCGAGCGGCACGAAACGTCGACGGCCGCGTGCTGATGTATGCAGACAAGGAGACCAACTCCATGCAGCGCGCGCTTAGTGAGACCGAGCGCCGCCGTGAGATCCAGCTCGCCTACAACGAAGAGCATGGGATCACTCCGGAAACGGTCCGCAAGGGAATATCTGACATGGCCGAGTTCCTCGCAATGGACTCTTCCAGGACTCCCCGCAAGCGTAGGCGCAAGGAGGAGCGGGGGAAGACGCGCACGCCTGAAGAGTTGGAGAGGCTGTGCGTCGAGCTCGAGGAGGAGATGGCGGTGGCGGCCGAAGATCTCAGGTTCGAGGAGGCCGCTCGCCTCAGAGATGAGCTCAAAGAGTTGCGCGCCGACCTCGATGCGATCAGCAACTGATCTTCAGCGTCGAGTCGGGTAGCGTGGTGGGTAAGCAGACTTTTCCGACAGGAGGTTTAGATGACTGAGGTAAGCACTACGAACTACGCGGTGATCCGCGATCTGGACGAGCCCTTCGATTCGGTCGTAGATCGGGTCAGAGAGACGCTTGCCGGCGAAGGCTTCGGCGTGCTTTCCGAGATCGATGTTCAGGCTGCCATGCGCGAGAAGATCGGCGAAGAGGTGGGGGAGTACTTGATTCTTGGAGCCTGCAATCCGCAGCTCGCCCATCGTGGCCTCGGAGTGGAGCCGGACTTGGGGGTCCTTCTGCCCTGCAACGTGGTCGTACGGGCGAACGGTGATCAAACGCGAGTGGCGGCGATGGAACCTCTTTCGGCCATGCAGTTGGCCGGCAACGACGATCTGCAGCCGATCGCAAGCGAGGCTCGGGAGCGGATAGAGCGCGCTGTTTCCGCCCTCTAGAGAGAGCCGGCGAGGGGCCGGATCGGGTCGCGGCATAGAATCGGAGTCCGTTGACCCCGAGTGACAACATCGTTATCTCCGGCGCCCGGGAGCACAATCTCAAGGATGTGAGCCTGGAACTCCCCCGCGACGCGCTGATCGTGGTTACAGGCCTGTCGGGTTCGGGCAAATCCAGCCTTGCCTTCGACACGATTTACGCCGAGGGTCAACGCCGTTATGTCGAGTCTCTCTCGGCCTACGCGCGGCAGTTCCTCGGCTTGATGGAAAAGCCAGACGTCGACTCGATCGAGGGCTTGTCGCCGGCGATCTCGATCGATCAGAAGACGACCTCGCGAAATCCGCGCTCGACCGTCGGCACCGTGACCGAGGTCTACGACTACCTGCGCCTGCTCTGGGCGCGAGTCGGGCATCCGCACTGTCCGGAATGCGGCAAGCCGATCGAAGGCCAGTCTCAAGAACAGATCACCGACCGGTTGATGACCCTCGAGCAAGGAACCCGGTTCATGGTCATGGCGCCCGTGATCAGAGGGCGCAAGGGGGAGTACGGCAAGTTGTTCGAGGACCTCCGACTCGAGGGATACAGCCGGGTTCGGGTCGACGGTGAGATGCTCTTGCTCGAGGACAAGATCGAGCTCGACAAGAAGTACAAGCATGACATCGCTGTGGTCGTGGATCGTCTGGTGATGAAGCCGGACCTTCGCAGGCGACTTTCCGAATCTGTTGAGGCCGCGGCCGGCCTCGCCGAAGGCCTGATAGAGGTCGACATCCTTGCCCCCGAGGGAGCCGCAGCTAAGAACAAGGGCTCGAAGGTGGGGAAGATCTCGAGCGGGGCCAAGGGTGCAGGAGGGCTTCCGTCTGATGTAGCCGAGCGCCTGACCTTCTCGGAGCAGTTCGCCTGCCTGTCTTGCGGCACCTCGATGCCTGAGCTCGAACCCCGGATCTTCTCCTTCAACTCACCTCATGGAGCATGTGAGGACTGTCATGGCCTCGGATTCCAGCGAGTGATCGATCCGGAGCTGGTCGTTCCGGATCCGACCCTTTCGCTTTCCGAGGGTGCGCTGCAGCCTTGGCGAACCGGACACTCTCGTTACTGGAAGCGTCTCGTAGAGGCAGTTGCGGATGCCAACGGGGTGGATGTAGACAAGCCGTGGCAGGAGCTGACCGAAAAGCAACGCCGGATCTTTCTGGAAGGAACCGGGTCAGAGCGGCACAAGGTTTCGTACAAGAATCGCTTCAACCGAAGCCGTTCGTACAACGCCCGCTTCGAAGGGATCCTGAACAACCTGCAGCGTCGCTACGAGGAGACTGATTCCGAGTCGCAGAGAGAGCGCATAGAGGGATATATGGCCGAGCAACCCTGCGCCTCCTGCGAGGCGGCCCGGCTGCGTCCCGAGAGCCTTGCTGTGACGGTCGGAGGGCTCTCGATCGACGAGTACACCCGACTTTCGGCTACCGCTGCGCTGGATTGGATTCGCGAGCTCGATCTGACCAAGACCGAGGAGGCGATAGCCCGCTTGCTGATTCGAGAGATCGAAGAGCGCCTCGCTTTCCTCGATAACGTCGGGGTCGGTTACCTCTCGCTATCCCGCTCGGCCCGGACTCTCTCCGGCGGCGAGGCCCAGCGGATTCGTCTGGCTACCCAGATCGGCTCGAGTCTCGTCGGGGTCCTGTACATCCTCGATGAGCCCTCGATCGGTCTGCACCAGCGCGACAACCAGCGTCTGATCGACACCCTGGTCAGGCTCCGTGATCTGGGCAATACGGTGATCGTGGTCGAGCACGACGAAGGAACGATGCTTGCAGCAGATCACCTGGTCGACCTGGGTCCCGGGGCGGGGGAGTACGGAGGGCACCTGGTCGCAGCCGGAACCCCCAAGCAGGTGGCTTCTAACAGCAAGTCACTGACGGGCAGGTTTCTCTCGGGCAAGGATCAGATCGAGACGCCGGAGCAGAGGAGGAAGCCCACCGGGCAGTTGCTGGTGAAGGGTGCGCGGCAGCACAATCTGAAGTCGATCGACGCTGCGATTCCGCTTGGGGTCTTCTGCTGCGTGACCGGCGTGTCGGGGTCTGGCAAGTCGACTCTGGTCAACGAGACTCTCTACCCCTCGCTTGCCAATCGTCTGCACCAGACGAAACTCCGTCCCGGTGCGCACGACGGCATCGAAGGCGTCAAGCAGATAGACAAGATCATCAACATCGATCAATCGCCGATCGGCCGGACTCCTCGCTCCAACCCTGCTACCTACACCGGCGTCTTCGATCACATCCGCCAGCTCTACTCCCAGACACGCGAGGCTCGCGCTCGCGGCTACAAGCAGGGCCGCTTCAGCTTCAACGTCAAAGGGGGGCGTTGCGAGGTGTGCAAAGGGGATGGTCAGATCAAGATCGAGATGCACTTCCTGCCCGACGTCTACGTGCCTTGTGAGCAGTGCAACGGAAAGCGCTACAACCGCGAGACTCTTGAGGTTCGTTTCAAGGGCAAGTCGATCGCAGATGTGCTCGAGATGCCTGTCTCTGAAGCGGTCGAGTTCTTCGCCGACATTCCGAAGATCTCTAGGCGCCTGCGCACCCTGCATGATGTTGGTCTCGACTACATCCGGCTTGGACAGCCAGCTACTCAGCTTTCAGGTGGAGAGGCCCAGCGGGTAAAGCTTGCGACCGAGCTGTCCAAGGTCGCCACCGGGGACACTCTCTACATCCTGGACGAGCCCACCACCGGACTGCACTTCGCAGACGTTCAGAGGCTGCTCGGCGTGCTGGATCGCCTGGTCGAAGCCGGCAACACGGTGGTCGTGATCGAACACAACCTCGATGTGATCAAGACGGCCGACTGGATCCTCGATCTTGGCCCAGAAGGCGGCGATGGCGGTGGCGAACTGCTCGCAGAAGGTACGCCGGAACAGGTTGCAGCGGTTGCTGGGTCCTATACGGGGCAGTTCCTGGCCGAGATCATCGAGCCGGCGATCAAGGTCAAGAAGAAGGCATCCAAGGGGTCTCCCAGTCGCAAACGCCGCGCACCAGCTGCCGCGCGCTAGCTGGACCCCAGGTTCCAGGTTTGTACGGAGCCGCCTTGGGCGGCCGCTTGAGTAGCGGCTCCACGATTCGCCAGGTTTCCTCGACCGCATCCTCTCGGGTGAACAGCTGCTGGTCTCCGCGCAGGGCGTCCGAGAGCAGACGCTCGTACGGCTCAGGCTCTTCGCCAGGCTCGCGCTCGAACAGAACCTCCAGATCGGCCGGCTCGTAAGCATCCATTCCCGCTTCCTTGGCGATGAATCTGATTCGCGCACCGGGAGTGGGGTTGAGTCTGATCGTCAGGGTGTTGGGCGGTGGCTGCGAGTTCGGTCCGAGCGAAAGCTTGGGTGGCTGCTTGAAGTGCACGGTTATCTCGGTCTCGGTGACCGGCATGCACTTACCGGCGCGGATAAAGAAAGGAACGCCTGACCAGCGCCAGTTTTCGACCCTTAGCTCGAGTGCGGCGAAGGTCTCGGTGGTCGACTGGGCCGATACACCCTTGACCTTGCGGTAGCCGGTGTACTGACCTCGGACATATCTCTTCGGATCAGCCGACGGCATCGCCTTGAAAAGCTCCAGCTTCTTGTCACGCACCGAGTCCGGGTCGTTACCCGAGGGCGGCTCCATCGCAACCAGCGAGAGCACCTGAAGGAGATGGTTCTGCACCACATCGCGCAGTGCTCCAACGGGGTCGTAGAAGGAGCCGCGATCGGCAACTCCGAAATCCTCGGCCATCGTCATTTGGACGTGCGAGACGTACTGGCGATTCCAGACCGGCTCGAGCAGCGAGTTGGCAAAGCGCAGGTAAGCGATATCCATCACCGGTTCCTTGCCCAGGAAATGATCGATTCGGTAGATCTGGTCCTCGGTCAGGGTCCGGCTGATCTCGTCGTTCAGTTTTCTGGCCGAGGCGAGGTCGTGGCCGAAAGGCTTTTCGATCACGACTCTGGCGCCATCGGTCAGGCCGACCTCGCCGAGCTTGTCTACCACCTCGCCGAAGAGCGATGGCGGAACCTCCAGATAGAAGACAGGTCTGGTGGCCGTCATCTGAGAGGCGAGATGGCGGAAGGTCCACTCGTCGTCGAAGTCGCCCCCTATGTAGTGCATGCGCTTCTCGAGCCGCGCCAGGACCTTCCGGTCGACATTGGGTTCCTCGGCGAGTACGCACTTGCTGACGTGCTTTTTCAGGTCACCGTCGGCCCAGTCCTGCCTGGCCACACCGTAGATCGGGCAGTCCAGCATCCCTCTCTTCTCGAGCCGATAGAGGGCCCGGAAGGTCTTCTTCTTCGCGAGGTCGCCGGTGATCCCGAAGATCACCAACGCATCGGCTTCTTTCGACGATCTGCGTTTTCCGGATTTAGTTGCCACTACGCGACCGGAGGCTACCGGTGTGAATAGGATCAGCGCAGACCGCTACGACGAGGAGGAACCATTGGCAGTTGAAAAGAGTGAGATCGGGATGGTCGGACTTGGCCGCATGGGTGCCAACATGGCCAAACGCCTGATGGCAGCCGGACATCGAGTGGTCGCGTTCGATGTCAATCCGGATGCGGTCAAGGAGCTGGCCAAAGAAGGAGCAGAGGGAGCGTCCTCGCTCGAAGATCTTGCATCGAAGCTGAAGGCACCGCGCGCTGTCTGGATCATGGTTCCTGCCGGCGAAATCACCGAGGAAACGGTCGAGTCGGTTGCCGGCGTCCTGGACGAGGGTGACGCGATCATCGACGGCGGGAACTCGTACTACCGAGATGACATCCGGCGCGCGAAGAAGGTCGCAGAGTCTGGGCTCGACTACCTAGATTGCGGAACGAGCGGCGGCGTATTCGGCTTGGAGCGCGGTTACTGCCTGATGATCGGCGGACCCGACTCGGCCTACAAGAGGTTGGTACCGATCTTCGAGACGCTCGCACCGGGGGTCGAGTCGGCCGAGCGAACTCCTGGCCGAAAGGGCAAGCCATCTTCGTCTGAGCAGGGCTACCTCCATTGCGGGCCGAACGGCGCAGGGCACTTCGTGAAGATGGTCCACAACGGAATCGAGTACGGGATCATGGCTGCATATGCCGAGGGTCTGAACATCCTCAAAGGTGCCGACGCAGGCCTGAAGCAGCGCGACGCGGATGCCGAAACCGCGCCGCTGGACAATCCCGAGTACTACGAGTACGAACTCGATATCCCCGAGGTGACCGAGCTTTGGCGTCGCGGCAGCGTGGTCGGCTCTTGGCTGTTGGATCTGACCGCGGCTGCATTCCAGAAGTCCCCGGACCTGTCCGAGTTTGCGGGACGGGTTTCGGATTCCGGTGAGGGTCGCTGGACTTCGATCGCCGCAATAGACGAAGGGGTCCCTGCTCCGGTGCTCACCACGGCTCTCTATGAGCGGTTCTATTCGCGCGGGTTGGGCGATTTCGCTGACCAGATCCTCTCGGCGATGCGCAACCAGTTCGGCGGCCACGACGAGAAGCCAGCAGGGGGAAAGAGTTGAGCGGCGTCCATCAGCTGGAGGTCCTGCCCGATGCCGATGCGGTTGCTGCACGAGGGGCGGAACTTATTGCCGAACGCGCTCGGGAGTCGATTGCTGCTGGCGACCACTTTGCCCTCGCGGCGAGCGGAGGGAGAACCCCCTGGGGGATGTACGGCCAGCTCGAGGAAAGGGATCTCGACTGGTCAGGTATTTCGATCTTCCAGACCGACGAACGCATAGCGCCGGCTGGGTCGCCGGAGAGGAATCTCACGCACCTGATCGCCGCGTTCTCTCCAGCCGCTCAGGCGGCACTGAAACCGATGCCGGTCGAGGGCGGTGAGGGTCGGAGCCTGACCTCGAGGCTGCAGCTGGTCGCTACGCCGAAGCTCTCCCCGAGAGATTCGACCTGATCCATCTCGGCCTCGGAGACGATGGCCACACCGCTTCGTTGGTGCCAGGCGATACGGTGCTCGACGTGACCGATCGAGATGTCGCACTGACCGGAGAGCCCTATCAAGGAGCACAGAGGATGACGCTTACCTACCCGGTGCTCGATCGGGCAAGGGCATTGCTCTGGATCGTTACCGGTGAGGAGAAGAGGGACCCTCTGGCCAAGCTCCTCGAGGGAGACCGCGAGATTCCTGCTGGACGGGTTTCATATGAAGAGTCGCTGGTGATCGCAGATCAGGCTGCGGTCGGTTGAGCGCCTGCCGGAGAATCGGAAAGGAACGATGAGTTCAAACAAATTTGAAGAAATTGACCAGCTTGCGATCAACACGATTCGCACTCTGTCGATCGATGCGATCCAGAAGGCCAACTCCGGGCATCCGGGCGCACCGATGGGATTGGCGCCTACCGCCTACACGATCTGGCAGCGATTCCTGCGCTACGACCCGACCGATCCGACCTGGCCCAACCGTGACCGCTTCGTGCTTTCGGCGGGACATGCTTCGATGCTTCTCTACTCGGTTCTGCATCTCGCTGGCGTGCGCACCGTGGGCGAAGACGGCAAGCCAGGGAAGGACCTAGCTGTTCCGATCGAGGACATAGAGGCTTTCCGCCAGCTCGACTCGCGCACCCCCGGGCACCCGGAATACCACTGGACCGCCGGAGTCGAGACGACAACGGGTCCGCTCGGCCAGGGCGTTGCTACCTCGGTAGGTATGGCGATGGCCTCGAAATGGCTGGGAGCACATTTCAACGATGGTGAGACGAGGCTGTTCGACTACGACGTCTATGCGATCTGCGGTGACGGAGACCTGATGGAGGGTGTCGCCGGAGAAGCAGCATCGCTTGCCGGCCATCAGCGCCTGGACAACCTCTGTTGGATCTACGACAACAACCACATAACGATCGACGGCTCTACTTCGCTGACCTACGAGGACGATCCGGTCGGCCGTTTCACCTCGTACGGGTGGCAGGTCGCAAGAGTCCATGACGCAAATGACACCGACGAAATCGCCAGGGCTCTAGATCAGTTCAAGTCGGAGGAGAAACTGCCGACGCTGATCGTCGTCGACAGCCAGATCGGATACGGCTCTCCGAACAAGGTCGGAACTGCCTCGGCTCATGGCGAGCCGCTTGGAGAAGATGAGGTCAAGCTGACCAAGAAGGCCTACGGCTGGGATGAGGACGCACAGTTCCTGGTGCCAGATGGCGTTCGCGAGCGCTTCGCCGAAATTTCCGGCGCGCGCGGAGCTGAGTTGCGATCTGATTGGGAAAAGGCCCTCGACGGTCTCGACTCGAAACTCCGTGCCGAGTTGGATCAGATGCGCGCGCGGGCGTTGCCTGATGGCTGGGAGTCTGTGATACCGACCTTCGAGCCAGCCGATGCGCTCGCAACCAGAAAGGCCTCCAACAAGGTGGAGAACGCCATCGCGGGCGTAATCCCTTGGTTTCTCGCTGGTTCTGCGGACCTAACCGGCTCCACCGCCGTGGGGATCGAGGGCGCTGAGTCATTCGAGCCGGGGCAGCGTTCCGGTCGCCAGCTTCACCTCGGGGTGCGTGAGCACGGAGCAGCCGCAGTTTCAAGCGGTATGGCCCTCTCTGACTTGCGGGTGCTCTGGTCGACCTATCTCACCTTCTCCGATTACGCTCGACCGGCGATCCGCCTCTCGGCGCTGATGCAACTACCTGTGATTCACCTCTTCACCCACGACTCGATCGGTCTAGGCGAGGACGGTCCAACCCATCAGCCGATCGAGCAGCTGGCGGCACTGCGTGCGATGCCGGGGCTCGATGTGATTCGTCCCTGCGACGCCAACGAGGTCGCTTATGCCTGGCGCGCGGCGCTCGACAGGACCCATGATCCGGTAGCGCTAGTGATGACTCGACAGGATGTGCCGGTGCTAGACCGGTCCGACCTAGGTTCGGCCGAAGGTGTTTTGAAGGGCGGCTACGTGCTCGCAGCCGAAGAGGGGGAACTCGAGGCGATCCTGATCGCGACCGGCAGCGAGGTGGCGCCGACGCTCGAGGCGCAGCGTCTGCTCGCCTCGGAAGGCCAGAAAGGGGTTCGGGTTGTCAGCCTCCCGTGCTGGGAGATCTTCGATCGCCAAGACGACGCCTACCGCGAGGAGATTCTCCCGTCCTCGGTCACTGCGCGGCTCGCTGTTGAAGCTGGCTCGAGCTTCGGCTGGGGTCGTTACACAGGTGAGGCGGGCAAGGTCGTGGCGATGGACCGCTTTGGCGAGTCGGCGCCCGCCAGCGCCCTTCAGGAGAGGTTTGGCTACACCCCTGAGTCGATCGCCCAGTCTCTACGAGATCTGCTCGCATGAGCGAGCTCGGCCCTCCTCCTCCGCTAGACCAGAGGGCCGCCTGGAAAACGACTCAGGACGAGGCCGAAAGGCTGAGTTCAGTTCGTCTGCGTGAGCTCTTTGCAGCTGATCCATCTCGCGCTGAGTCGATGACTGCAGAGGGCGGGGGCCTGCTCTTGGATTACTCCAAGGCACGGGTCGACGAAGCAGCCCTCGACGCCCTCCTCGGACTCGCCGAGGAGTCAGACATCTGGGGTCGCCGCGACCAGATGTTTGCCGGAGACAGGATCAATGTTTCCGAGGACCGGTCGGTCCTCCATATCGCTTTGCGGATGCCCAAGGGGAGGTCATTGATCGTCGATGGACAGGATGTGGTGGCCGAGGTGCACCAGGTGCTCGATCGGATGTCGGCTTTTTCAGATCGTGTCAGATCAGGCGACTGGACCGGTCACACCGGCAAGCGGATTCGCAATGTGGTCAACATCGGAATCGGCGGCTCGGATCTCGGTCCCGTGATGGCCTACGAGGCGCTGCGGCATTACGCCGACCCGGATCTCAGCTTCGGTTTCGTCTCGAATATCGACGGCACAGATTTCACAGAGACCACCAAGGGCATGAACCCCGAAGAGACGCTCTTCATCGTCTCCTCGAAGACCTTCACCACCCTCGAGACGATGACCAATGCGCGTACCGCCCGTGAGTGGTCGCTAGCCGGGCTAGGGGGCGACGAGGCTGCCGTGGCCAAGCACTTCGTTGCGGTTTCCACCAATGCCGAGGGCGTTGCAGAGTTCGGTATCGATACCGAGAACATGTTCGGATTCTGGGACTGGGTTGGCGGCAGGTACTCGATGGACTCGGCGATAGGTCTATCCACGATGATCGCAGTCGGACCCGAGGCCTTCGCCGAGATGCTCGGTGGCTTCCACGCGATGGACGAGCACTTCCTCGCCGCACCTGCGCGCGAGAACCTCCCGGCTCTGCACGGGCTGCTTGCCATCTGGCACTCGCTGCTGTGTGGATCGCAGACGGTTGCGGTCCTGCCCTACGACCAGTACTTACATCGATTTCCCGCCTATCTGCAGCAGCTGACCATGGAGTCGAATGGCAAGCACGTGCGCCTGGACGGCACCTCCGTAGAAGCCGAGACGGGAATGATCTTCTGGGGAGAGCCTGGCACCAACGGACAACACTCCTTCTACCAGTTGCTCCACCAGGGAACCCGGATAGTGCCGTGCGACTTCATCGGTTTCACACAGTCGCTGAATCCGCTGGGCGAGCATCATCAGATCCTTTTCGCGAATCTGCTCGCGCAGTCTGCCGCGATGGCCTTCGGGCGCACCGCCGATGAGGTTCGCGAGGCTGGTTCGCCCGAGGAGCAGGTCCCTCACCGTGTGATGGAGGGAAACCGTCCCTCGCTGACGATCCTCGCTGACCGCCTGACTCCCGAAAGCCTGGGCTCGCTGATCGCTCTCTATGAGCACAGTGTCTTCTGTCAGGGCGCTGTCTGGGGAATCGACTCGTTCGATCAGTGGGGAGTGGAACTCGGCAAGGTGATGGCGGTCGAGATTTCTCCGCTGCTTGCAGCCGAGGGTGATCCCGGCAGAGACTCCTCTACGAATGCTTTGATTGCCCGCTATCGCGAGCGCAAAGCCAGTTAGCCCGAGATTCCGCGCGCGCCCAGCTGAGCTGCGCCGATAGCCCCGCCGAGATCGCCGAGTGCTGCTACGTGCATGGCGGGAGGATCGTCGTCTTTGAACAGGTGCCGGTGCATGCGCGATTGGATTCTCGGCAGGTAGCGGTCTCCGAACCTGACCCCCAGACCTCCACCAAGGATCACCGCTTCGATATCGAGCAGATTGACCGCTGAGGCGATACCGGCTGCAAGCGCTTTGACTGCGCGCTCCATCAGGGCCAGCGCCATGTCATCACCGTGCTCGACGGCCCTGTCCCAGATGCCGCTGGTCAGTCGGTCTTTGTGGTGCTCTTCCATGATGTTGAAGAGATCGGTCTTCTTGCCGGCTGCTACCTCTTCGCGAGCTTTGATCTCCATCGCCTTGCGGCCCGAGTAGGCCTCCATGCAGCCCCGTCGCCCGCAAGGGCACTTGGCGCCGCCGCGGCGAATCACCATGTGCCCGATCTCGCCAGCCGAGCCCCTGCCCAGCCACGGTTTCCCGTCGAGGATCAAGCCGCCGCCTACTCCGGTCCCCCAGAAGACTCCGAGAATCGAGTCGTACGGCTTGCCTGCGCCGCTCGTGAACTCGGCTTCGGTTGCGACCTGGACGTCGTTTCCGATGAAAGTCGGTGGCCCAAGCAATTCGGTCAGCTTTGGTCCCATCGGTACGGTGCCGGACCAATCGGGGAGGTTGAGCGCGCTGGAGACGGTCCCCTCCTTGCCATCGACCGCACCGGGCGATCCCACTCCGACGGCTGTAAGGCCTGAAGGCTCGATTCCGGCCTCGGCACAGGCTTCCGTTACTGCGCCGGCCATCGCCGCAATCACATCGTCGGGTCCGCCGGTGGTGGGGGTGGGGTGGCGCGATTGTCCCTTTACTTCCCCGCCACCATCCAAGACGACGGTCTGGATCTTGGTGCCACCGAGGTCGATCCCTGCAATCAGTTCCTTTGCCTTGCTCACAGCAGACAAGATATTCGGTGTGCAACTGGCGCGCGGAGATCTGGAATGCTCGATCGATGCCAAATGCCCCGCAATGGCGCGATTGGAACCGAAAGCGCCGCTGGTACGAGCGTAACTCGCGCCTGTTCAGGCGCTATCGCCTCGCCCGCCACGCTGCGGCCGGTGGTTTTTTCATCAGGCAGCCGATCGAAGGCGAGGTGCTCGAAGCCCTCGACGAGGGTCGCCTCAGGGTCGGCAGCGGAACGTTGCTCGAGCCCGGGTGCTGGCTGACGCTTGCACCGGAGGCGAAGATTTCGATCGGGGAGGGATGTTTCCTGAATCGCAACTCGATGCTTGCGGCCTATGAGGAGATCACCATCGGCGACCACGTGATGTTCGCCAATCAATGTTTCGTCGGCGACGCCGACCATCGCTTCGATGATTCGGAGAAGCCGATTACCTGGCAGGGGTTCGTCGGCAAGGGCCCAGTGCGGATAGGCAGCAACTGCTGGTTCGGGGCCAACTGTGTCGTAACTGGCGGCGTGACGATCGGAGATCGCTGCGTGATCGGGGCAAATTCAGTTGTTACCCGCGACCTGCCGAGCGGAGTTGTCGCTGCCGGCGCGCCAGCCAAAGTGATCAAAGAGATCGAGTTCGACAAGTGATCTCGGTCGACGAAGGGAGCTTCTTCCTGATCATCGTCCTTGCGGTTCTTGCTGGCGTGATCGCGACCGTGTTGCCGCGCAAGTTCGCTCCGCCGGTGATCGTGATCGAGCTCATCCTCGGGATCATCGTCGGACCGCAGGTGCTCGGTTGGGTCGAGATGGACTCCTTCACGGATTTCTTCCGCAACCTCGGCCTCGGGATGCTCTTCTTCTTTGCCGGCTACGAGATCGATTTCGAACGGATCAAGGGGAGGCCCCTGAAGCTCGGAGTACTTGCCTGGTTGCTCTCGGTCCTCATCGCCTTCGGCGCTGGCGGTCTGCTGGAGACCGGCGGCTTGGTGCTCTCATTCCTCTTCACAGGAGCAGCGATGACTTCGACCTCGCTCGGTGCGCTGATCCCGATCCTCAAAGATGCGGGCGAGAGCCGAACCAAGTTCGGAACGCTGACCATTGCAGCAGGTGCCTGCGCCGAGTTCGGACCGATCCTCCTCTTGACCCTCGTCCTGAGCAAATCGAAACCCTTGGATCAGGCGATCGTCCTGCTTACATTCCTGCTGATCGCTGTCGTGATTTCGGTCGCATCGGTTCGCGCCAGCTGGAAGAGCTGGCCACTGCTAGAGCGGACCCTTAACCTGAGCTCGCAACTCGCGGTCCGGATCACCGTGTTGCTGATCTTCGCTCTCGTCTTCCTCGCGCAAGGACTCGGGCTGGACGTGCTGCTCGGAGGTTTCGTGGCGGGCATGATCGTACGCGCATCGCTTCGCGGAAGGGAGACCGAAGCTTTCGAGTCGAAGGTGTACGCCATCGGATTCGGGCTGCTGATTCCATTCTTCTTCGTTTCGAGCGGCATCGCATTCGATCTCGACGCCCTTACCGGCAGCACCAGTGCGCTGATCAAGTTGCCGATATTCCTCGTTCTGATGGTCTTGGCGCGTGGCTTGCCTGCACTCTTGCTCTATCGAGGCGATCTGAAGGCAAAGCAACGTCAGGCGCTTGCGCTGCTCTCTGCCACCCAGCTCCCGCTGGTGGTTGCGATTGCAACGATTGGAGTGGAAGGAGGGCACATGCGCCCCTCCACCGCGGCGGCACTGATCGGTGCCGCGGTGCTGACGATGCTCCTCTTCCCGGTGCTCGGACTGAACCTGCTGCGATCCGGCAACAAGAGCGGGTCAGGCAAGGGCAAGAAGAGCAAGCCGCGAAGGACTGCTGCGGCTCGAAAAGCCAGCGCTTGAGTGCCGGCTACCAGTCCCAGGGCGAGCGGGCGGCGAGGCTCTCGGCCGCCAGATACTCCTTGAACGCTTCCAGCTCTTCGGGTTCGACCGCGTATCCGTGCTCGGGGCCGGGGAATGTTCGCTCACGGACCTCATTCGTGTAGGCCCGAGCACCTTCGACCATCTCGTCGTGGAGGTTTGCGTACCTCTTGACGAACTTCGCGGTGTGTCCGGTGTGTATCCCCAGCAGATCATGGAAGACGAGCACCTGGCCGTCGGTTGCTGGCCCCGCCCCGATCCCGATCGTGGGTACGTCGATATGTCGGCAGAGCTCCTCTACCACTGCGGAGGGGACCGCCTCGAAGACGATCGAAAAGCAGCCGACCGACTGCAGCGCAAGTGCTTCCTCAGCGATCCGTGCAGCCGCATCGGCGCTTCGCCCCTGTGCCTTGTACCCGCCCAAGGCGTCCGCCGTCTGCGGGGTGAGTCCGACATGTCCCATCACCGGTATGCCGGCGCGCACAATCGCCCGGGCGCGGTCCACAGACGCACCGCCGCGTTCCAGCTTGACGGCGTTGCATCCCGATTCCTTGATGAAGCGCTGTGCATTTGCGACCGCTTGTTCGTTGGAGGATTCGTAAGAGCCGAACGGCAGGTCGCCGACCAGCAACGGTGTCTCGAGACCGCGCCTGACCGCGGACGCAAGCATCACCATCTCGTCCATCCCCACCGGCACGGTGGAGTCGTGGCCGAGCACGGTCATCGCCGCAGAGTCTCCGACCAGGACGACATCGACAGCGGCCTCCTCGGCCACCAACGCGGAGGGGTGGTCGTAGGCCGTGATCATCACGATCGGTTCACCCGCGAGCTTCATCTCCTGGAGCTTCTGGTTGGTCACCGGCTCTCTTGCGGGAGTCCCGTGACCGGCATCGACGCGAATTGTGCTCATCTCAGCTGCTCCTTTCGAGAATCACGTTGTCTATAAGCCTTACCTCTCCCACGGTCGCAGCGACCGCGAGCAGAGCCGGCTCGCCGTTCAACTCGGCGAGATCGGAGAGATCATCCGGATTTCGCATCTCGACGTATTCGGCCTGGATACCGTTTTCTGCGAGGAACTGTTTGACGCTCTCGGTGAGCAGATCGGTCGAGTGCTCGCCTGCTTGGACCATCTCCACGGCTACCGACAGGGACTGGGGGATCGCAAGAGCCCTCTCCCTCGCCTCCTCATCTAACCGCTGGTTGCGCGAGCTGAGTGCGAGTCCGTCGGCATCGCGCACGGTCGGCACCCCGCGGATCTCGATCGGCAGACCGAGATCCGCGACCATCCGCTTGATAACGGCCAGCTGCTGGGCATCCTTCTCGCCGAAGTAGGAGACATCGGGAGAGACCGCATCGAAGAGCCTCGAAACGACGGTGGTGACGCCTGCGAAGTGCTCCGGCCCGCGGCCTTCCTCTGCACCGCAGAGGATCGAGGTGAGGTCATCGGAAACTCTGACGGTGGTTTCGAGACCGTCCGGATAGAGATCCTCGACGGACGGGTTCCAGAAGATGTCGCAGCCAGCCTCTTCCGCCATCGCTGCGTCGGTCTCGGGATCTCTCGGGTAAGAGGCCAAGTCTGAGGCGTTGTCGAACTGAGTCGGGTTTACGAACACGCTGACCACGACGAGATCGCAGTCGCGAGCGGCTCGAGCAATCAGCTCGCAGTGACCGGCATGAAGCGCTCCCATCGTCGGAACGAAGCCGACCCGCTGATTTGACGAGCCCGCGGCCAAAGCGGAGACCAGATCTTCCTGGGAGACGACGCGCTTCACTTGCCCGCCACCTCCTCGGCTTCGGCCACTTGCGCGGTGATCGCAGCCAGGCGGTCGTAGGCATCGAGCAGTTCGGGCCAGGTCCGCTTGATCGCATCTCGGTGACGCGAGATGGTCTCGGCGTCGCCGCGTGCGATTGGTCCGGTCAGGGCCTCGCCGCCTCGCTCAGACCAGTTGGCAGCGGTTCTGAGAACGAGCGGCGAGAGAAGTTCCCGTCCGTTCTCGATGCCAGCGCGCTCGAGTAGTTCTGTAGCCGCCTCTTCGATCGCGATCAGGAAGTTCGACGCGATAGAAGCGGCGGCGTGATACTCCGCGCGGACCGCATCGGGGACCTCGAATGGCCGCATACCCAGAGATCTGGCCAGGCCTTCTGCGTACTCGACGGCTTGGCGGTCACTGCCTGAGACGGCGCAAGGTGTGCCTTCGATCGCCGTGTCTGGGCCCGGAAAGGTTTGAAGGGGGTGAAGGGTGAAGGTGCGAGCCCCGCGTTCAGCGGCCGGGGCAAGAGAGTCGAGTCCACATGCTCCGCTCACGTGCCCGACCAGAGAAGGCGTCTTGTCTCCAAGGTCAACGCAGGCGCTTGTGATTGCGTCGTCCGGGACACAGAGCAGCACCGCGTCTGCTTCGTCAGCGATATCCACTCCTGAGCGCATTGCTGCAGCGGCCAGTGAACCACCGACGCGGCCACGCCCGACGATCGTCAAATTGGAATTTGTCATTTCCTTCGCTTCCGTTCCAGCTCCCGGATTGGAGATGCCGGACGGTCTATGCCGAGTATAGGCGCGGGTCGGGACTACGATTCGACGGTATGCCCATCTACGAGTTCTCATGCAAGAAGTGCGGCACCGAATTCGAGGAGCTGACCGGCCCGCATGTCGGGCTGACCGCTGAACAGGTCTGCTGCCCTGAGTGCGGGGCTTCAGGAGCCGAGCGTCTGCCGACGTCCTCGTACAGCCCGATCCATCGCAGGCTCACCGCGAACGAGCGCAAGAATCTCGAGTCCTCGCGAAGCGTGGACAGAGCAGCCCGCAAGGCCGAGTTCAAGCGCAAACGACAGGCCGCGCGGGATGCCCGTAACCGATCGAGTGAGTCTTGATGTCGCCCGACCCAACCAAGCGCAGTGAGAGTTTCGACACTCTCCGCAAGGAGGCAGAGGCCTGCACCAGGTGCCAGCTTCACGAGTCTCGGGACAGGGTGGTCTTTGGAGCCGGCGACCCCGACGCTGACCTGATGTTCGTCGGCGAGGCGCCTGGCGCCGAAGAGGATCGAACGGGGCTGCCGTTCGTAGGGCGCTCCGGTCGGCTGCTCGATCAACTTCTCGCCGGGATCGGGATCACCCGTGAGGAGGTCTTCATCGCCAACGTGGTCAAGTGCCGGCCGCCGGATAATCGCGACCCGGCTTCGGCAGAGATAGAGGCCTGCAGGTCCTATCTCGAGCGCCAGGTCCAGCTGATAGAGCCCCGGCTCGTATGCACATTGGGGAACTTCGCCACCAAGTTGCTGTCTGGGGATCCAACCGGGATAACCAAGGTGCATGGAGCAGCGAAGCGAGCCGAGCTCGGCGCATCGCAGGTAACGCTCCTGCCGCTCTTCCACCCGGCTGCAGCGCTCCGCTCACCGAAATACGCAGCCGGTCTCCGGGAAGACTTTGCGCGTATCCCGCAACTCCTTTCACAAGGCAGCGTGAGGTGATGGGCTCGGCTGGCCAGATGAGTGCGAGCGCCCAAGAGACTGAGCGTCTGGGTGCCGACCTCGCAGGGCAGCTCAGAGGCGGTGACGTGGTCTTGGTCATCGGCGAACTCGGCGCGGGCAAGACGACCTTCGTCCGGGGCGCTTGCCGAGCGCTCGGGGTCGAGGAACCGGTTACCTCTCCAACTTTCACCATCGGAAAGACCTACCAGGCCAGCGGGGTCTCGATCTCGCACCTCGACCTCTACCGGCTCGGCTCTCTCGGCGATGAGGATCCATCTCTGCTCGAGGACTACCTCGGTGCCGGTCGAATCGCCTTCGTCGAGTGGCCTCCCACCGGTGACGAGGCCGATGCCCTTACGGTCGAGGGGAGCCTACGCTCGGTCACGATCGAGGCACTTCCAGATGGCAGCCGCACCCTGGTGTTCTCATGAGCGCTGAGTTTGACCGTGATCTGACTCTCGGCTTCGATACGGCAACTGATCTGACTACCGTCGCTGTCACGAATTCCGCAGGGGAGACCGTTGCGGAATCGAAGCGTGCACCCTCGCGAGATGAGAGACCTGCTCACGCGAGCGATCTGCTGCCTGCAATCGAAGAGTGCGTCGAGATTGCTGGCGGTTGGCAGCGGATTGCGCGAATCGGTATCGGAGTCGGCCCCGGCTCCTACACGGGCTTGCGGGTGGGGGTTGCTACCGGCAGGGCACTGGGTCAGGCAACGGGTATCGAATTGGTCCCGGTCTCAACGCTTTCCGCTTTGGCTACTGGCGTCGATGGGTTGTCTGAGGCGGAAGGAAGGCCCCGGTTGGCTGTTCTGGATGCCAGACGAAAGGAGGCATTCGTGACTCTGCTCGACGCCGACGGCTCGGTGCTGGTCGCGGATTCGTGTGTCGTGCCATCGGAGTTCGGGAAGATCGTTGCGCGTGCCGGGACCACCCCCTTGGCAATCGGTGACGGCTCGCTACGCTTCTCGAAAGAGCTCGAGGACGCTGGCGCAGAGGTTGCTGGCGCCGACTCCCCGGCTCATTCGGTCAGCGCCCGGTACGTGTGCCATTTGGCCTCGAATTCCGAAGGCAAGCCGATCGGTGAGATCGAGCCGATTTACCTTAGGGAACCAGATGCAAAACGATGGCTTGAAAGAGATGCAGAAAAGTCCGACTGAGGCAACGCCTGAAGAGTCCGGCCTGCGGACGCTGGGCTACTCGGACCTGCCATCGGTAATCGCCATCGAGCGGAGGTCATTTACCACGCCGTGGTCGCTGGCGATGTTCGTACTCGAACTCTCCAAGCCGAGCAGTATCTGTCTTGCCGCTCAGGGACCTGACGGGGAGATCCACGGCTACCTGGTCTGCGCCCGCTATGACAAGGTCTGGCATCTGATGAATGTCGCTGTTTCGCCCGAAAAGCGCCGCAGGGGTATCGCGGTCGCGCTGATCGGGGAGCTGTTCGATCGTTCAGGCCCCGAGTCGCGATTCACGCTCGAGGTACGCGAGTCGAACAAGGCTGCGATCACTATGTACGAACGCCTTGGTTTCCAGCGCGCCGGACGCCGCCAGCGCTACTACCAGGACAACGGTGAGGATGCCCTGATCATGTGGCACGCCCTTCCCGCCGGTTCGACAGAGGCCGATTGAGGCCTCTCCGATGACCACGCTGCTGGCTCTCGAGACTTCATGCGATGACACCTGTGCCTCAGTGGTGCGGGACAACCAGATCGCCTCCAATGTGATCTCTTCTCAAGCTTCTTTTCACGAGGCGTTTGGCGGAGTGGTGCCCGAAGTGGCATCTCGGCATCACATAGAGCTCGTAAATGGAGTGGTAGGGGCCGCGTTGGATCAGGCCGGGCTGGGTTTGGACGATCTCGACGCGATTGCCGTTACGAGGGGTCCGGGTCTGATCGGCGCCCTGTTGGTGGGTTTCACCACCGCCAAGTCTCTCGCTGCGGCAAAGCGTCTTCCGCTGATACCGGTGGATCACCTTCAGGGACATGTTGCCGCGAACTTCCTCGAGCCGGATCCGCTCGAGCCACCCTTTTGCTGCCTGATCGCAAGCGGAGGTCACACGTTGCTCGCCGGAGTCACGAGCTACGACGGCTACGAGATTCTCGGCAGCACTCTGGACGACGCCGCAGGAGAGGCGTTCGACAAGGCGGCGCGGCTGCTCGATTTGGGGTACCCGGGTGGCCCCGCAATTCAGAAGGCAGCGGAGTCTGGCGATCCCGAGGCATATGACCTGCCGGTCTCGAGACCCGACTCGGGGCGACTCGACTTCAGCTTCAGCGGCCTCAAGACGGCACTCGCCTATCTGGTTCGCGATCTCGGCCCGGAGGAGACCCAAAGCCGCCGCGCCGATCTGGCGGCGTCTTTCCAGCGCGCAGCGGTCGACCAGTTGATCGACCGGATGCGAGTCGCGGTAGCCGACGGTCGCTGGCGGGCGGTGGCGCTCGGGGGAGGTGTGGCGGCGAATTCGGAGCTACGAAACAGGACCTCTGATCTCTGCGAGGAACACGGCCTGGATCTGAAGCTTGTTCCGATCGAGCTCTGCACCGACAACGCCGCGATGATCGCCTCCGCCGCACATTCGGTCGAGCCAATTCCCTATCCGGAGTATCTGTCGCTCGACGCGTTTGCCGAGAAGGTCCGATGACCGACTCCGTGAAGGTGACTCTCTACGGGCGCGATGGCTGTCATCTCTGCGACGAGGCAAAGGATGATCTGCTGGGCCTTCGCGCAGAGGGATCGGAATTCGAACTGATCGAGATAGACATCGAATCCGATCAAGATCTGTTGCGAAGATTCCTCGAGCGCATACCGGTAATAGAGATCCAGGGCCAAGAAGTCTGCGAACTGGGCATCGATCACACTGCCGTGAGGGCGCGGCTCGCTAGCCTCTAGTCAATGGAGCAATCCGTCGCAGAGCCTCAGGCCGGCATCGAGACCACCCCAGCGGGCGAGCGCCTGTCGCTTGGGGTCGCAGCGCGACTCTCGCGCTACCTGCAGGTGCTGACTCAGGAAAGGAAGATGGGCAAGGAGACGATCTCGTCCCAAGAACTCGCCGCCTACACGCACATCAACTCCACCCAGATCCGGCGCGATCTCTCGGGTTTCGGCAAGTTCGGCAAGAGAGGGGTTGGCTACGGAGTCGACTCGCTACTGGAGGAGATCAGGAAGATCCTCCGCACATCGGGACAGCACAACATCGCCCTGTTCGGTGCCGGCAATCTGGGACAGGCGATCGCCAGCTCCGACATCTTCGCCGACCACGGATTCCAGGTTGTTGCGATGTTCGATGTCGACCCGAATCTCGTCGGCAGCAAGGTCGGTGAACTGGAGGTCCACGACTTCGACCAACTCGACAAGGTCGTCTCGGAGCAGCAGGTCGTGGTCGGAGTCCTCGCGGTTCCGTCTGAGTCCGCTCAAGAGGTTGCAGACCGCTTGGTCGATGCCGGAGTCAAGATCATCTTCAACTACTCGGAGCGCCTGCTCAAGGTCCCGCCCGAGGTTACGGTTCATACCTCCAGCCCGGCCGTGGACCTCCTCTACGCGCTCTACTTCTACCTCGCCTGAGAGGGACCTGAGTGGCGGAAGCCGATGCCAACGGTCACGGTCTCGATCTGGATCGGGTCAAGGAGGTCTTTGAGTCTTCGACCGATTTCACCATCGGCCTCGAGGAGGAGTTCATGCTGCTCGATCCAGAGTCGCTCGAGCTGGTTCACCGGTTTGAGGAGCTCTATGAGCTCTGTCAGGCAGACGATGTCCTGGCTGGCTCAGCCGCAGGCGAGCTGATCAACACCGAGATCGAAATCCGCTCCGGCAGGGGAGAGACCTTCGGTGGTGCCGTCTCGCAGCAGCAGGTGAGCAGAGACCGACTCTTCGCCCTGGCTGACCGATCCGGCGTGGCGCTTGGCTCCCTTGGAGCCCACCCCTGGGCCGACTACCGAGATCAGCAGATAATCGATACCGCCCACTATCGACGCCTTCAGCACGATCTCGGTTGGGTGGCTCAGCGAAACAACACCTGGAGCATGCACGTGCATGTCGGCATCCAAGGCGCCGACCGGGCAGTCGCGGTAAGCGATCGACTTCGCGAGTATCTGCCGATCCTGCTGGCGGTGTCGGCCAACTCGCCTTTTCTCGACGGGCGTGACACCGGACTGCACTCGGTCAGGACCGAGATCTTCACTCGCAGCTTTCCGCGTTGCGGCGTGCACCAGCCTTTTGGTGACTGGGAGACCTACGCGGGCTTCGTCGACCTCTTGCACCGCACCGGCACGATCGTCGAGGCGACTCAGCTGTGGTGGAGCGTCCGCCCTCACCACCACTTCGGGACGGTCGAGGTGAGAATTTGCGATGCGCAGGCAGACGGCGCTGAATCCTTTGCGTTGGCAGGGCTGGCGGCGGCGTGTGTCGGTCAAGCCGCTCTCGACTACGACGATCTCGGAGGCAAGAACCCCGACCTTCAACTGGACCGCGAGATAGAGGAGAACTTCTGGCGCGCGATCCGTTACGGAATGGATGGCGAGATGATCGATTTCAATTCCGGAAAGGTGGCTCCAACCCGCGAGGTTCTCGAGCGAACCGTCGAATGGGCAAGGCCGGCTGCCGAAGAGATGGGTATTGCGATCGACCTGCCCAAGATGAACGGAGCGCAGCGAGCCCGCCAAGCTCTCGAGGGTGGAGCGTCGCTAGAGGAGATCCTGCGATCCTCTGTTGCCATGACCGCAGAAACCTTTTCTCCCGAGAGGAGCTGAACAGTGAGCGAAGATCAACCGCAACCAGCAGCAAACGAGCCGGATCCCTCTGCGCCGCAGGCGGCCACGCCAGAAGAAGAGGAGCTTCGCCGCCAGATGGAAGAGGAGATCAGGAAGGTCCGGATGGAGGATCTGGTCCTGCAGAGCGCGGTGAGTCTGCTCAATCTGGCTGCCAGGAGGATCGGCAAGGAGGACGAGCGCGACCTCGAGCAGGCCCGGATCGGGATCGATGCAGCCGAAGCTCTGTCCGCATATGCACCCGAAGAGGCCCGTCCCCAGATAGCTCAGGCGGTCAGCGAGCTGAAGCTCGTCTATGCAAAGGAAGTCGATGATTCTGTCGACACGAAGGCCGAAAACACTTCATCCGAAACAGAAGAATCATCCCCAGAAGCAAGTAAACAAGCCGATTCCGGGCTTTGGACGCCCGGCGAAGGCAAGTCGTAAAGCCTGACGCCCGAGCGGAACGGTATTCTCCCGCGCCGCCCATCCAATAAGGAGGACTCTTGACTCAGTTCCTAACCGATTACGGAATCGTACTGGCGCTCGGCTGTGCCGCTGCCGCCGTGGTTTATGGCCTGTTGATGACGCAGCTGTTGCTGTCGAAGTCAGCCGGTAACAAGAAGATGCAGGAAATCTCCGGCTCGATCCAGGAAGGTGCGAGCGCCTATCTGCGCCGCCAGTACCTGATCATCGCCGGTGTCGGCATCGTCGTTGCGTTGGTGCTCATTCCACTCCAGGACACCCGTACCGCGATCGGCTTCGTGATCGGTGGTGTGCTCTCCGGTGCCGCAGGTTTCATTGGCATGAACCTCTCGGTTCGTTCCAACGCCCGCGTTGCCGAGGCTGCGCGAGGTGGAGTGGGCCCGGCGCTGAACATCGCCTTCAAGGGCGGCTCGGTGACCGGCATGCTGGTGGTCGGACTCGCCCTGCTGGGTGTTGCCGGCTACTACGGCGTGTTGATCTTGCTCGACTACTCCGACAAGCAGGCCGTAGATGCTCTGATCGGTCTCGGCTTCGGAGGTTCTCTGATTTCGGTCTTCGCCCGTCTCGGTGGTGGAATCTTCACCAAGGCCGCTGATGTCGGCGCTGACCTGGTCGGAAAGATCGAGGCTGGGATCCCCGAGGACGATCCTCGCAACCCGGCCGTGATCGCAGACAACGTCGGCGACAACGTCGGCGACTGCGCCGGTATGGCAGCCGACCTGTTCGAGACCTACGCGGTTACCGCCGTTGCGGTCATGCTGCTGGGTGTTCTGACCTTCACCGATGCACCCCGCGAGGTGGCTATCTACCCGCTGGCAATTGGTGGCGTGGCAATCCTCGCATCGATCATCGGTGCGTTCTTCGTTCGCAGCAAGAAGGGACACGTCGAGCGGGCTCTATACACGGGTCTCGCTGTTTCGGCTGTTCTCTCGGCCGCAGCGTTCTACCCGATCACCGACTGGCTGATGGCCGGTCCGCTGGATAACGCCAAGGGCGAGATCGCTGGAGTCAGCGTGCTCGACCTCTGGTTCTGCGCGTTGATCGGTGTTGGCGTAACTGCGTTCCTGTTCATCATCACCGACTACTACACCTCGACCAGGTTCAGGCCGGTGAAGACGATCGCTGAGGCCTCCCAGACCGGTCACGCGACCAACATCATTCAGGGCCTCGCGCAGGGCTTCCAGTCCACTGCGCTTCCAGTCCTGGTGCTGGCGATTGCGATTCTCGGCTCCTGGAAGTTGGCCGGTGGCGGTACCGAGGGTATTTACGGGATCGGTATTGCGGTCATGGCCCAGCTCTCGCTGACCGGCCTGATCGTCGCGCTCGACGCGTTCGGTCCTATTACCGACAACGCCGGCGGTATTGCCGAGATGGCGAAGCTGCCCAAGAAGGTGCGCGATGTGACTGATCCGCTCGATGCGGTCGGAAACACGACCAAGGCCGTAACCAAGGGCTACGCGATCGGCTCGGCCGCTCTTGCGGCGCTGGTGCTGTTCAGCGCCTTCATCGACGAGCTGGGCAAGGAGGCCGGGAGCAAGATCCTGTCCTTCGACATCGCAGATCCGCCAGTTCTGATCGGTCTGTTGATCGGCGGAATCATGGTCTACCTGTTCGCCGCGCTCTCGATCGAAGCTGTCGGCCGTGCCGGCGGCGGCGTAGTCGAAGAGGTCCGCAGGCAGTTCAAGGAGAAGCCCGGGATCATGAAGGGCAAGGACAAGCCGGACTACCGTCAGGCTGTCAGCATCGTCACCGCGGCTGCCCAGAAGGAGATGATTCTTCCTTCGTTGATCCCGATCGTGGTACCGGTGATCGTCGGCGTGATCTCCTACCAGGCCCTCGGTGGCCTCTTGATGGGAGTGATCGTGGTCGGCGTGTTCGCGGCTCTCTCGATGACCGCCGGTGGTGGTGCGTGGGATAACGCGAAGAAGCTGATCGAGGACGGCGCCTTTGGCGGCAAGAAGGGCGAGGCTTATGCCGCGTCTGTAACAGGAGACACGGTGGGTGACCCCTACAAGGACACCGCCGGCCCTGCGATCAACCCGATGATCAAGGTCGCGAACATCGTCGCGATTCTGATCATCCCGATCATCGCCCTCTAAGACGTTCTTCGTCTCCGAGCTTGAACAACGACCCCCGACCGCAAGGCCGGGGGTCGTTTTCATATTGAAGGGGTTCCTGAGAGGCTTGCTGCAGGGCGAAGAGGTCACTTACTTGCGCCCGGGGCAGGCGTATATTCGTCAACAGTTCAATGGCTAGAAGAATCCCAAGGGACGAGTCGCTGGCGAGGGTCCACGGACCCGGCGCGCTCTTCTCGGCTGCCTACGGCAACGTCGGCTCTTCGATCTACTACGCGCTCGGCGTAACCGCAGCATTTGCCCTCGGTTTGACCCCTATCGCCTTCGTGGTTGCGGGCTTGATCTTCGTTGCCACCGCTGCCACCTACAGCGAGGCAACTGTGATGTTCCCCGAGGCCGGTGGATCGTCGAGTTTCGCCCGCCACGCTTTCAACGAGACGGCGAGTTTCATCGCCGGCTGGGGGCAGCTGCTGAATTACACGATCACGGTTGCGATCTCGGCATTCTTCGTTCCCCACTATCTGGCCGTCTTCTGGGGACCACTCGGTCATTCGCCGGGAGACATCATCGCCGGCGCAGTATTGATCGTTGCGCTGGCTGCTCTGAATGTGAAGGGGACCGAGGAATCGACTCGGCTGAATCTGGTCCTCGCCGTAGGCGACCTTCTGACCCAGTTGCTGCTGGTCGCGATCGGCTTCTTTCTCGTCCTCAGCCCTGACGTCCTTGTGGCAAATGTCCAATTCGGGGTCGCACCCACCTGGGGTGATTTCGCACTCGGAATAGCGGTCGGCATGATCGCCTACACCGGAATCGAAACGATCTCGAACATGGCCGAGGAAACGAAGGACGCGGCCAAGAACATTCCGAAGGGCACCGGCTACACGGTGCTCGCGGTGGTCGGTCTCTACGCGCTGCTTCCGATCGTTGCTCTCTCAGCCATGCCGGTGACCAAGCAAGGGGGCGAGTACGTAACCGAGCTGGGGACCAAGTACGCCGACGACCCTGTGCTCGGCATCGTCGACAACTTGGGCGTCGGCGCGGGACTTACCGCCGGGTTGCGAATTTACGTGGGAATCCTCGCCGCCGTGATCCTGATCATCGCGACCAACGCTGCTCTGATCGGTGTGTCGAGGCTGACCTTTTCGATGGGGCATTACCGACAGTTACCCGAGCGCCTGCGGCGCGTGCATCCTCGCTTTCGAACCCCCTACGTATCGATCCTGATCTTCTCCGGCGTGGCGATCATCACCCTGATCCCGGGGCAGGCCGAGCTTCTCGCCACCCTTTATTCCTTTGGCGCGATGCTCTCGTTCACGATCGCTCATGTCTCGCTTATCCGCCTTCGCCAGAAGTATCCGAACAAAGCCAGGGAGTGGAAGCCAAAGTATGTGGATCTCAAGATCCGCGGGGTTTCGATTCCCCTGACCGCGGTTTTCGGTGGCATGGGGACCTTTGCGGCCTGGCTGGTGGTGATTGCTCTCAACCCGAGGACCCTCGTGATCGGCCTCGGCTGGATGGTGGTGGGCTTTATGATCTTCTTCTTCTATCGCCGCAGCCAGGGGCTCTCATTGACCCGTACGGCCGAGATGCAAATGCCCGAGTCTCTCGGCGTGGAAGATGTCGAGTACCAGAGCGTCATGGTCGTGCTCGAAGACAAGCCGGGATTCCCGCGCAAGACGGTCGAGACCGCGATCAGCCTTGCCTCACGCAGACGCCGCGGGATTCATGTGCTCGCTTTCGTCACGGTCCCCAAGCACCTGCCGATCGATGCCACGCTCGACGACACGCTTGCAGCAGAGATCGAAGCCGCCCAATCCAAGGTTGCTCAGGCGAAGCTGATCGGGGGTTCGAAGGTATCCGGGCAGGTTCAGCCGATCCGCCCCGATGAGGCAGGCGAGACGGCGATCGAAGAAGCTCGCAAGGTCAAGGCGACAGCGATGGTGGTCGAGCTTCGCTATCGAGGAGGACGGCCGCTGATCGGACCTGACCTGCAGAAGATCCTCAGCCGCCGCCCATGCCGTGTGGTGATCGTTGGAGACCCGGAGGCTGAAAGAGACGGTACTGCCGCTTCTCTGCGCCATGATCTGGAGGTCGTATGAGCGAAGGGCGAAGAGGGCCGGAGGATGGGTACAGGATGGCTGTCAGAGCCTTCTCGGCAACGATCATCGGTTTCGGAGTGATAATCCTCGGCTTGACCTTCTCGAAGGGCGGGGGTCCTGCGTCCGCCGGCTTCATATTCGGTCTGCTCTTCATCGGTCTCGGCATCGGCCGCCTCTACATCTCTAACCGCAAATGAACTGGGGCAAGTTCACCGGCCCCCCGCTGCTCTACGCCGTCGCTTCGACCACGGTTGGCTTTTCGATCTACTTCTCACTCGGGGTAATTGCTGGCAAGGGGCTGGGGCTCACCCCTTTGATCCTCCTGGGGGCAGGACTGGTATTTGCGCTGACCACGATGTCTTATGTCGAAGGCGGGGCAATGTTCCGAGAGAGGGGAGGGTCCTCGACCTTTGCCCGCCATGCGTTCAACGAACTGATCAGCTTCATCGCCGGATGGGCAATCCTGATCGACTACCTGATCGTGATCGCGGCGGCTGCGGTCAGCGTCGCTCACTATCTCACACCGGTATCGGAGTCCTTCTCGGGTGGTGTTCCCGGAGCAATCGTTGCTGTCGTCGTGATCATCTCCGCTGGGGTGATGAATGTGCTCGGGGTTACTGGCCGCAGCAGGCAGGGGAGGTTGATGCTGATCGCTCTGGCGGATCTCGGACTTCAGGTCGTCGTGATCGTGGTCGGTTTGGTCGTCGTATTCAACCCGTCCGCACTTACCGCCGAGATGAATCTATTCACGAGCCCCAGTGTGGACGACATCGTCACGGCGGCCGTGCTCTCGACGATTGCCTTCGCTGGCATAGAGGCGGCGAGCGACCTCGCTCCAGACCTTTCATTCGAGAGCAAGGACCTGAAGCGGACCATCTCGGTTGCAACGATCCTCGTGCCCCTTTTCTACGCGGGTATTGCGGTGGTGGCGTTGATGGCGGTACCGGTAGAGGCAACGGCAGGGGGCAGTCCGATGACGGCGCTCGGCACCAAATACGCCGAAGAGCCAATACTCGGAGTGGTCCGAAGCTTTGAGCCCTCGATACTGTCTGACGGCCTGCAGTGGGTGGTCGTATTGCTGGCGGTGCCGGTCCTCTTCTGGGCCGCCAACACCTCGATGTTGGGTCTGTCGCGGCACGTCTACGTGCTTGCGACGAATCGACAGATCCCCAGCCCCCTCGGAAAGCTGCACAAGCGCAAGGCGACTCCATATGTAGCGATCACCATCGCCACGCTGATTGCGATTGCGCTGGCGATACCCGGCGATATCAATTTGCTTGCAGGCATCTATGCCTTCGGTGCACTCCTTGCGATTGCGATCGCTCACCTCTCGATCCTCAAGCTCCGCTTCAGCGAGCCCTCGCACGAACGCCCCTACAAGGTGCCCTTGAACATCAGGGTCGCTGGCCGTGAGCTACCGGTACCAACACTGATCGCGGCGATCGTTTCCATCGCGGGCTGGGTCGCAGTGATCGTGCTGCAGGACAAGGCCTTCTGGATTGGAGGTGGCTGGATGCTCGCTGGACTAGTCGGGTACGTGATCTACCGGCGCGCGATATCCGGCACGACTCTCACGCGCAGGGTCACCGTCCCGGAGCATGCGCTGAAGAAGGAGCAGGTCGTACCTGACCTTGGCGCAGTGCTGGTGCCAGTGTTCGGTGATGAGCTGGATGACGACATCGTGGGTACCGCAGGCCGCCTCGCCGACGCCAAAGTCGAAGCTCACGAGTCTCCTCCGCGGGTCGAGATCATCTGCGTTACCGAGGTGCCGCTGAGCCTTCCGCTGGATGCTGATCTCGGCAGCGAGACAGAGCGGCGCTCCCAGGGGATCGTTCAACGCGCACAAGAGGTTGCTGCCGAATACGAGTCGGTCGAGGTAACCGGCGAGTGCATTCGCGCCAGATCTGCCGGAGAGGCAATAGTCCGCCGTGCATCCGAGGGTGGATTCGAGGCAATCGTCATGGGCGGTGAGCCTCCCTCGAAGATCAGAGGAGGAGCCATCTTGGGCGGTATCGGTGGCGCGCGCCCGAAGGAGATCGGACCGGTTACCGAGTACGTCCTGACCCGGGCGCCTTGCCAAGTGATCGTTACCGCCCCTCCAGAGCAGGGCGTTCCGCCACCAGCTGATCAGGAATGAGAGCGCAAGCAACCTTTCGCCTGTCGCGCTAGGCGCTTGTCGGGGACGGACAGGCGTAGTATCAGGGGCGATGTTCGTTCTTATCGTCGGATGTGGAAGGACCGGCTCCTCGCTCGCGGCAGCGATGCTCGCCGATGGGCACGAGGTCTCGTGCCTGGATGAAGACCCGGAGGCCGAGGGCCGGCTTCAGGCCGTGGTCGGTAAGGATTTTTCCGATGCCGGTGGCACGCTGACGATTGGTACCGCCCTCGAAGCATCGGCACTGGAAGCGGCCGGGATCTCGAAGGCAGATGTATTCATCGCCTCCACCGACGGCGACAATACGAATATCGTGATCGCGCAGATCGCCGAGCGTAAATACGAGGTCGAGACGGTGATTGCCAGGGTGATGGATCCGCTGCGCGCAGAGTGGTACGCCAAGCGCGGTCTCACGACCGTTTGTCCGACCCGTGCGGCGATAGAACTGCTCCAGGGTCGCGTGAGAGCTATGGCGTCGGGGATGGACGACTGATGGCCGAAGAAAGCCCCAGCTACATGATCGTTGTCGGTGGCGGGAAGGTAGGAAGGAACCTGACTCGCGAGCTTGTATCGCAGGGCAACGAAGTCACTCTGATCGAAAACGATCGCGGCCGCTATCTCACGCTCGAGCAAGAGTTCGGGGCTGCTGCCACCTATGGAGATGCAACTGAGCTGTGGGTGCTGGATCGCGCCGGTATCGAGCGAGCGACGCTGGTAATCGCAGTCACCGGCGACGACGAAGACAACATTCTCATCTGCCAGGTCGCAAAAGAGAAGTACGAGGTGGCCGACACGATCGCGAGGGTCAACTACCCCGCCAATCGCGAGTGGTTCGAGCTACTGGGCATCCGCCCCTACGTATCGGCTACAGATCTGATCCTCCGCATGGTGGAACACTCGGTTCCCAAGCACGGGATCATCCAGCTACTCGATCTCGGCGACCAGGGTTTGGAGGTAGTCGAGGTGGAGCTGGAAGAGGGATCTCCAGGTCAGGGCAAGCGTGTCGGCGATCTGGCGATGCCTGAGGGAAGCCTCTTGATTTCGGTGCTTCGAGCCAAGAAGGGTTTCGTGCCCGGTCCGGATACCGTGCTCGAGGCTGGCGACGAGATCCTCGCCGTACTCGATCCGGGCAAAGAAGCAGAGCTTCAGGGGATCTTTTCGGCTTAGCTCCAGCCTTGAAGGTGCCGCGAGACGGTAGCCTGTCGGTCGCGCAACTGCGCCTCCGCAGAAATCATACGGAGTTCGCGTTGGGCCCTGGTGTAATGGCAGCACGCCTCGCTCTGGACGAGGTAGTCGGGGTTCAAATCCCTGGGGCCCAGTATTCAAGCCGTCTGCGGCAGAGGCAACTAGCTGCTCGCCCAGCCCGCCCGCCCGCTTTGCTACCTTCGCAGGCCATGAAATCGAACAGTGACAGGAATGCAACTCGCACCGTCTGGGGAACGCTTGCGGTGCTAGTGAGCGCGTCAGCGATCCTCGTTGGCTGCGGCGACAACTCTCCAGAGACCACTTTGCCGATCACTGCCGTGAGCACAGAGACCCAGGCCACCGAGGCTCTCAGCAAGACGGCCTTCATCGCAGAGGCAGATGCTCGCTGTGCCGAGACCAACGCTGCGGTCCAGCAGTATGTAGATGCCGGAGAAGGGTTCAGCGGCGCCGCAGAGATTGCCGACCTCAGGCAGGGGCTGCTCGACCAGCTGAAGGAACTGGGTCCTCCAACCGAGGATCGCGCCACGCTGGATGAGTTCCTGACCGGACTCGAGAGTCAGGTCGAAGCAGGCCAGAAGATCGGGCTCGCCCTCGACAGGGGCACCGACACCGCAACCTACGAGACCGCACTCACCACCGCCCGCACCGACGCCGAGACGGCTGCAGCCGCCTACGGCTTCAAGGAATGCGGCACATCCAAGACCTCTACCACCACCACCGGCTCCTCCGTCTCTACCGGCGGTTCATCTACACCGACTTATGTCGCACCTACCGGCGGCGGAACCTCCGGGGGTGGCACCTCGGGCGGCGGTGGTGGCGGTGGCGGCGGAATAGCACCGCCATGATCGCCGGCGCTTCTGGCGCCAACCCTCAGCTGATCTCTCAGCCCGCGGCTACCTCAGCCCAGTTTCCGTACAGGTCCGCATAACGTCCACCGGCTGCCAGTAGCTCGTCGTGGGTTCCGATCTCCACGACCGTGCCGTGTTCCAGCACGCAGATGCGGTCGGCGTCGCGGATTGTCGAGAGGCGATGAGCGATCACTATCGAGGTGCGTCCCTTCAAGAGCTTTTCCAGCCCCTCCTCGATCGTTCGCTCGGTCCTCACATCGACATTCGACGTCGCCTCATCGAGGATCAGTATCCGCGGTTCGGCTAGCAGCGCTCGCGCGAAGGCAATCAACTGACGCTGCCCAGCAGATAGGGCGACACCTCGCTCACCGACCTCTGAGTCGTATCCGTCAGGCAACTGGCGGATGAACCCGTCGGCACCGATCACCGCCGCAGCGTGCTCGATCTCATCCCGCGAGGCGGAGGGGCGTCCGAAGGCTATGTTCTCGGCCACGGTTCCGGAGAACAGGAACCCTTCCTGTGGGACTATCCCGAGTTGGCTGCGGAGGCAGTGGGAGTCGACCTCTCGCAAATCATGACCGTCTACCGAGACTGAACCCTCTTGGGGGTCGTAGAAGCGCGCGACGAGCTTTGCGAGCGTGGACTTGCCAGCTCCGGTCTCGCCCACCAGTGCGATGCTCGATCCCGCGGGCACTTCCAGGTTGACATCGCGCAGCGCCCAGGCCGGTTCGTTGTCTGCGGCTGGCTCGATGTACGAGAACCAGACATTCTCGAGACTGACCCTGCCGTCGATCCGTCCCAGATCGATCGCGTTCGGTGAGTCGACCATGTCCGGCTCGGTCTCGAGCAGTTCGAAGATCTTGTCGAGAGCGGCCATTCCCTGCTGGTAGGTGGTGTAGAGGTTCGAGAGCTGCTGGATCGGATCGAAGAAGGTCTGCAGGTAACCGACGAACGCAACCACCACGCCGACCTCGATCTGCCCGTTCAGGGCCTGGTAGCCGCCATAGAGAATGATCACGGCGGTCCCTATCGCCGAGAGGAACTCCACCGCAGGAAAGTACGATGCGTTCAGGTAGACGGTCTTCATGTTCGCCTCGCGGTTGGCTTCGTTCAACGCGGCCATTCGCGATACGTGTCGCGGTTCTTGGGCAAAGCTTCGGACGATCCTCACGCCACTCAAGGTCTCCTGGAGATAGGCGGTCACCTCGGCGATCCTCTCGCGAGTAGCCCGGAACGCACCAGCCGCCGTAACCCGGAAGATGATGCTCGCAATGGCGAGGATCGGGAAGGTTGCAAAGACAACTAGGGCTAGGCCGACATCGAGCAGAAGCAGGATTACGACGACGCCGATCAAGGTCAGGACTGATGAGAAGAGGGTCACTATCCCGTCGGAGATCAGCTGATCGAGTGCCGCCACATCGTTGGTCATCCGCGAGATCAGCACGCCCGGGCGGTTGCGGGTGAAGAAACCCAGCGACATCGACTGGATGTGGGCGAAGATCCGCTCGCGGAGCCCTTGCAGAACTCGTTGCCCCACCCAGCCGACTAGGTAGGTCTGAACCCAGGTAGCTGCCCAGTAGACGATCGCGGTTATCAGGAAGGCCGCAACGATCAAATCCAGTGCCTGAATGTCTCTCGGGATCAAACCCTTGTCGATGGCCTGACCGGCGAGGTAGGGAGGGGCGAGCGCCGCTGCGGTCGCAAAGACCAGAGCGACCATCATCAGCGCGACACGCCCACGGTACGGACGCAGCAGACCGAACAGCCAACGGACCTTCCGTCCACGGCCCTCGTCGCCGCGGAGTACCAGCCAGTACTCGCGGAGTTTTCCTTTGGCCTGGCTCACAGCCTTGCGATCTCCTCTCTCTCCTCGAGGTCGCGCTGCAGGTAGACAGAGTCTTCGAGACCTTTTTCGGCGATTTCCGAGTAGAGGCTGCAGCGGGTCAGGAGCTCCTCGTGGGTGCCGGAGTCGACGATCCTGCCCTCGTCCATCACGACTATCTCATCGGCGAGGGAGATAGTCGAGAGCCGGTGAGCGACTATCAGTGTGGTTCTACCTTCCATCGCCTCTCGCAGCCCCTGCTTGATCTTCGCCTCGGTGGTGGCATCCACTGAGGAGGTCGCATCGTCGAGGATCAGGATCCTCGGCTCTGCAAGCAGCGCCCTCGCAATCGCCACTCGTTGTCTTTGCCCACCGGAGAGAGTCAGACCGCGCTCACCGACGATCGTGTCATAGCCCTCTGGAAGCTTCTCGATGAATCCGTCCGCTTGAGCGCGACGGGCAGCTGTTTCGATCTGCTCTCGCGTGGCGTCCACGTTCGCGTAAGCGATGTTGTTGGCAACCGTGTCGGAGAAGAGAAAGCTGTCGTCCGCGACGAACGAAACCTGCGACCGCAGCGAGGCGAGTTCGACGTCTCTCACATCGATGCCGTCCACCTCGACCTCGCCCGAGGTCACGTCGTAGAGGCGCGCCACCAGCGCGGCGAGACTGGTCTTTCCCGAGGCCGTAGGGCCGACCAGCGCCACGGTGCGGCCTGCATCGACCGAGAGGTTCACATCGACCAGCGAGGTATCTCCTTCCTGTGCGGTGGGGTAGACGAGCGACACGTCGTTCATGGCAATGGCGCCACCGCCACCTGCGGGTAGCGGCTTTGCGTCTGGCGCTTGGGTGAGCGTGGGCTCGCGGTCGATGATCTCGAACAGCCGGTTGCCCGAGGCGACGGCTCTTTGAGCCATGCCGAGCGCGGAGCCGAGCACGCGCACCGGTGAACTCAAGATCAGTAGATACGTGTAGAACGCGGTGAACTCACCGAGGGAGATCGATCCGTTGAGCACTTCCCTGCCTCCGAAGAAGAGAACTACCGCTATCCCGATGCTCGGGAGAAAGGCCATCGTCGGCGTATAGAAGGCCCGCTGGCGGGTGGCGAAGATG
>JBEIRY010000048.1:0-12422 GCA_040375675.1 Thermoleophilales bacterium
CGGCCTTCGGTGCCCGCGAAGCTGCCGGCCAGGTCACCGCTCAGGCCATGCGCAACGTCGGCTTTGCAACCCAAGCCGACCTCGAGCGCCTCGAACGACGTGTCCGCGGCATCTCCGACCGGATCGAGGCGGTCGAGGACCGACTCGACGCTCTGGGCAAGGCCCCAGCAAAGTCCAAGGGCACCGCATCTTCGACCAAGCCGAAGTCGACCAAGTCCAAGTCGGCCAAGCCGAAGTCGACCAAGTCCAAGTCTTCCTGAGCAAGCTTCCGAGCCGATAGGCTCAACCTCCAGTCGAGGTCTACTCTTTGCTCGCCAGCGCCTTCTGAACGACCTTGCCGATCTGGATCGAGCCGGCCATCACTTCATCGTCATCGAGAGATCGTTGTCCATCAGCCGACTCGACCACCAGGTCGACGCAGCCGACTGCGACTCCCACCCGCTGACCGACCGCCACCAGGGCAGAGACCTGCAGGTCGGCCGCAGCGACTCCCTCCAGCTCCAAATCCGAACCCGAAGCAGACCCGCCTGGGGTCAACGGATCGGTGCCGGCGATCGTGGCGGGTCTACCGGCACCCGAGGCGACCAGCGACGCGGTCAGCAGCGGATCTGGTTCGAGTGATTCCCCGGCACCCCCAGCCGAGAGCCCGGCGCTTACCCCGTCGAGAGCCAGTACTCGCTCGGCAATCAGCACATCTCCCGGTTCGCTGTGGCGGTCGCTTTGCTCGAGAGCCCTGCAGGTGCCAATCCGGACTGCCCGCTCTACACCCAACCCTGCCAGCTCGGCCAGCACCACGGCGCCGCTTGCGGCCCCGATCCCGGTGCTCTGGATGGTGAGTGAGTCACCGGCAGGCGTCTTGCCGGTGTAGCCCCACAGGCCTCTCGCATGATTGGACATCAGCGGTTCGACCAGCAACTCCTGAGCAAGCACGAGCGCTCTTGCCGGATCGCCTGGCAGCACTGCGTCGGCGGCCATCGGCGCCTTCGGGTTTGGGCGGAGGTGCTGTCTGCTACCAGTGGGTTTGCTTCCAAGAGTCAAGATTTGCCGATTCTATGTGGCCTGAGATGCCTCCGGTTTCGGTAGACTCGTCGGGCATCAGGGAGTTGTCTTTTTTATTTTGAGACCACCGCAACGTTTTGCTTTCGTGGTGGTTTGACCAGATAAGTGATCGTGCAGTGGCAATAAGCCGCGGCCGAGAGAGAAAGGGAGAGGAACCCAGATGAAGACCAGCACCACCCCAAGGAAGTCGATCAAAGCCAAGCTCGTCATCGCCGGTATCACCTCGGCAGCGCTGCTCGGTTTCGCCATTCCCGCTGCAGCTTCGGCGGCCACATACACCGTCTGTAAGCACGGCTGCAAGATCCGAACGATCACCGCTGCCGTCAACAAGGCAAAGGGTGGCGACACGATCAAGGTCAAGCCCGGTACCTATCCCGAGAGCATCTACATCAAGGGGTCCAAGTACGACAACCTGAAGATCTACGGCACTACGGCTGTCAAGTCGAAGATGCCGCTGCTCACCGGTACACGTGCGCGGCCGCAGACCGACTTCGGGATCCTCGCCGAAGGTGTAGATGGCTTCCAGCTGAAGAATTTGCGCGGAGCCAACTACACCGGCACCGCGTTCTTCGTGCGCGGCGACTACGGAAACTCTGGCCCTACGACCCCGTGCTCGGGCTACAAGTTCAGCAACCTGGTGGCCTACAACAACGTCAAGTACGGCCTCTACGCCCGTAACTGCATCGGCGGTCAGATGACCCGCTCCGAGGCTTATCTCAACGGAGACGCTGGCGTCTACATCGGTGAGACTCCGGAGCAGGTGACGCCGGTATGGACCGACCTGTCGTATCTGAAGATGCACAAGAACGTGCTCGGCTACTCGGGTACGAACTCCAGATACGTCGACATCAACAACTCCGACTTCTACAACAACGGTGCCGGCATCGTGCCGAACACGCTCGACTCGGAAGGCTTCGAGCCGACCGCGAACGGGAAGGTCCGCAACAACAGGATCTTCTGGAACAACTTCAACTACTACGCGACCTGCAACGGATCGAAGACCGGTAACACGCCGGCCTGCTCGCCGATTCCGCGCAGCTGGGTGGGGAACCTCGGCACCGTTGGCGGGATCTTCACGATCTACTACCCGACGGGAATCGGTGTCCTGCTCCATGGCTCGACCGGTTGGGAGATCACCGACAACGACATATTCGGCAACAACAAGTGGGGAGTGGGCATCGTCTCCGACCCCTTCAACGACAATAACGATGCTGTCGGCAACGACAACCAGGTGCGCGACAACGTGCTCGGTCGCGGGGGTGTCGACAACAACGGGTTCGATTTCTTCTGGGATTACGCAGGATCGAACAACTGCTTCTCGGGTAACGGCAGTTTCACCGGCCAGAACGATTCGAGCGGCCCCTCAGTGACGAATTCGGAGCTTTATCCGACTTCTTGTCCTGGGACCACGGGAACCGGTGACCAGGATGCAAACGGAGGGCAGTTCAACGTGTTGCTGGATCTCGTTACCGGCGGTCTCAACACGTACCCGAGTTCTCCTGATCCCGAGAAGATGCAGTGCCTCTGGGGTCGTAGCCCGAGTGAGTCGCACCCTGCCTACACGGGCTTCACCTACTACCGCGTGACCAAGGCGATCGCCTGCTCCTGATGCCACACGCGCCCGCTCGACACCACAGCATTCGACTGGCGACTCTCGCCGCGGCCACCGTGGTGGCCGCGGCGGGGTTCGCGGGCAAGCGGGCGGAGCGAGGGCCGGCCCAGACTGCCACCGCATCGTCGACCAAGCTGATCAAGACCTACGACAACTACTACTCGCCCTCGGCGCTTACCGTTCGCGCGGGCGATCGAGTCAAGTTCCGCAGCTGGAGTCCGTTCGGCGGCCCCAACTTCACCGGCGGCCCTGGCTTTACCGATCTCCACGACGCTGTCCTGATCCGGCCCTATCCAAAGGGCGTCAGCGCCGGTGCCTATCGATCCGGACCTCTTCCGACCACCAACCTGAACTGGACGGTGCGCTTCACCAAGCCCGGAACGTACATCTTCAACTGCACCAATCACAGCAGCGAGATGCGGGCCACCATCCGGGTCCGCAAGTAGGGAGGGCCGGCCGTTGTTCGGTCGAGAACCGCACGGACGCAGGGATTTCCTCGAGGCTTCTGCCGGAGTCTTGATTTGCACGCTCGCCGGTCAGAAGGTCTTCACCGGCGAAGAGGCCGATCTCGCAAAGCTCTCCAAGGGTGTCGATGTCCCGCCCAAGGTCGCGGCCGCGAAGGGCGCGAGCAAGCGGATCGCAGGCGAGCCCGGCGCCGGTAACACGGTCGAGTACTGGATCCAGGCCGAGCCGACTCCCTGGAGCATCGTTCCGACCCATCGCGACGAGATGATGAACCGCAAGGTCACTACCAAGTACAAGTTCACCGCTTGGACCTACCGCGCCTACTCCCGTGACTTCGGCTCGCCTCTCGATGCCGGCTCCATTCCCGGTCCGCTCTTGGAAGTCGAGGAAAACCAGACGCTGGTGATCAATTTCCGTAACCGCACCAGCTCGCCGATCACCATGCACCCCCACGGCATCCACTACGCCGAGGAGATGGACGGCGCCTACAAGGGGGCCTACACGGATCCCGGAGGGTTCGTGCAGCCCGGTCAAGAGTTCCAGTACCGCTGGTTCGCCCAGGAGGGAACCGCCGGCGCCTGGATGTACCACGACCACGGCCCGATGGATCCGGTCCCGCTCTACAAGGGACTCTTCGGTCCCCTGATCATCCGACCCGCAGGTGCAACGCCACCTGATTCGGAGTTCTTCCTCTTCATGCACGATCTGCAGCCGGTGGCCACCGGGCTTCCGCGCTCCTACTCGTGCATCAACGGCCGGGCGTATGCCGGCAACACCCCGACGCTCAGGGCTTCAGTCGGCGACGAGGTCGCCTTCCACGTCTACGGAATGGACAACAACTTCCACTCTTTCCATCTGCACGGACACCGCTGGGAGGATCCGGGCACAGGTCAGATCATCGATAACAAGACCCTCGGTCCAGGTGATGCCTACAGCTTCAACTTCACCGAGGACAACCCGGGTCGCTGGTTCTACCACTGCCACGTTTTCTCCCACCTTCACATGGGGATGAACGGGTGGTACATCGTCACCTGAGCAAATTCCGCTGGATCCTCGCCGGTCTCGCCGTCTTGACGATCGGCTGTGTCGCACTGGCATCGGCCGGCCCCGCCGATGCCGCAAACCGGCGGATCGCGATCTCGAACTTCGCCTGGTCCGACCCTGAGCCTTCGATCGATCTCGGAGAGAAGGTGACCTGGTACTGGACAGGGCCGGATGTGTTGCACTCGGTTACCGGTTCCGGCCCCGCCGCCGCGGGCCTCGACTCCGACTCGGGCCGCGCAACGCCGCTCCACACCGTCGGCGACTCCTTCACCCATGCCTTCGATAGTCCCGGCACTTACCACTTCGTCTGCAAGATCCACGGATCGCTGCCGGGAGGGACGGTCACGGTGAGCAGCACTCCGGGCGATCCCGACACCGAGGTCGATCCCGTACCGCAGAACAACGTCGACACCATCGCTCCGAAGGTGAACGGACTCAGTCTCACCTCGCCGGCATTCGGCAGCAAGGGAACCGAGCTCTTCTTCGCTCTCGACGAGCGCTCCAGCGTGAGCGCTGAGATCTGGGGCCTGCGCAAGGGCAGGCTAGGCCGCTATGCCGGTTGGCAGGAGTGGCAAGCCTTCATCGGTTTCAACTGGCTCGAGTTCGGCAAGTCGACCAGGCACTTCAAGCCTCGCCCCGGGCGATACCGCGCGTTCGTCTATGCCACCGATGACTGGAACAACGAGTCCCGGCCCGGAACCGTCGACTTCACCATCCGCTGAGCATTCGTACCTAGAATCGCTCAGGTCGTGGACCAACCTGAGCGCAAACCACTCGAGGCTCTCGCCGACACGATCGAAGCGAGCGGCCTCATTCCTCCTCAGGCGACTGTGCTCGCGCTCGTCTCTGGTGGCCCGGACTCGACTGCACTGCTCGGAGGTCTTGCAACCTTTTGTGGACCGGAGCGGGTCCACGCGCTCCACCTCGACTACCGATTTCGCCCCGATTCCGGCGAGGACCGAAAGGCATTCCTCGAGGCCTGCCAAGCCCTCGGGGTTTCGAGCAGCGTCTTCGAACCCGTTCTCGATCCCGCCACCGGCAACACCCAAGCCCTCGCCCGCGATGCCCGCTACGGCGAGGCCGAGCGGCTCCGCGCCGAGCTCGGCTATGACCTGATCGCAACCGGCCACACTCGAACCGATCTGGCCGAGACGATGCTCTACCGGCTCGCCGTCTCACCCGGCTCGCGCGCCCTTCTGGGTCTCCCCGAAAAGCGGGGAAATCTCATCCGTCCGTTGCTCGCGCTCTCTCGCGCTCGAGCCCGCTCGCTGGTCGAGCAAGCCGGCCTGCCCTTCCGAGACGATCCGACCAACGCCGAGCCCTTGTACGCCCGCAATCGCATCCGCAACGAGGTCCTGCCGGTTCTCGACGAGATCGGACACGACAAAGCCGAGCAGACGATCGTCGAGACCCGGGCCGAGTTGTCAGAGCAGGCTGAGGCGCTCGATCTGCTCGCCAACGAGGCGCTGGAGCCGTATCTCGCAGCGCCCGCTGCGAGTCTCTCTATCGGGTTGGCGGTACCGGCCGAAGCACTCGCGCCGCTGCATCCTGCGGTTCGCCGCACCGCACTGCGTCTCGCGGCCGAGCGGGCCAGCGGGGGTCAGCCGGTTTCGATGCCTCGCGACCGGGCCGAGCAGATCTGGCGCCTGAGCGGCGAGCCCGAGGGCGGCACGGTCGAGTTGGGAGATGGCCTCGAGGCGCGGATCGAGTTCGGTCAGGTCTTCTTCGCCGATTCGGCTGAAGGCGGGGACTTGCCGCAGCCCGCCGCGCTGCCGATCCCCGGCAGCTGCAGGTTGGGGGAGTGGGAGGTGCGCGCTCAGGTGGCGGACCGCCAACTCCAGCCCGACGGCCCCGAGGTCGCCGTCTGCTCGCTCGACCGTTTGGGCGAGGGGGGCTTGACCGTCCGGACCTGGAGCGATGGCGATCGAATCGCGCCGCTCGGACTCGACGGCAGCAAGAGCCTCTCCGATCTATTCGCTGAGCGTCGAATCCCGAGATCGCTGCGGCATCGACTTCCTGTCATCTCCGATCCCGAGGGCAGGGTGGTCTGGGTTGCCGGCGTTGCGGTGTCTCGAGAGTTCGCTGCCGATCCCGACGATCCCACCCCGGCGCTGATCACAGCCGCGGTCGCTCCCTCTGGCGCCGGGCCCGGCGCATAGACTCACAGTTGACTTGATGGAAGCAGCCTCGACCACACATCCCGAACTCGGCGAGGTACTCGTGCCGGCCGATCAGCTGAAGCGGCGGGTGTCTGAGCTCGCGGTCGAGATCAGCACCGACTATCCGCAAGGGGTTCTGCTGGTCGCGATCCTCAAGGGCGCGGTCCCGTTCGTTGCGGACTTGATGCGCCAGATCACCGTCCCGTGCGAGATCGACTTCATGGCGGTCTCGAGTTACGGGTCGGCCACCGACTCCTCCGGGGTGGTGCGGATACTGAAAGATCTCGATGCCCCGATCGAAGGTCGCGATGTCCTGATCGTCGAGGACATCATCGACTCCGGCCTGACTCTCCACTACCTGCTGAAGAGCCTGCGCTCGCGCCAGCCCACCTCGCTCGAGGTCTGCTCGCTTCTCACCAAGCCCGAGCGTCGCCGGGTCGAGCTTCCGGTGCGTTATGTGGGCTTCGAGATCCCGAACGAGTTCGCGGTCGGCTACGGCCTGGACATCGACGAGAGACATCGGAATCTCGATCACGTGGTGGCGCTGCGCGAAGATTCCTGACCGCGCCTCGCCCACGCCTGCGCCTGATGGTGCTTTTGCACCCAGCCCAATGCGCTTGAGTGTTACCCTCGCTTGACCGTGAAACGCTTCTTTCGCAGTGCGGCTTTTCCGATTCTGGTCGTGGTGGTGCTTGCCTTCTTCGCGCAGCGCCTGATCAACCCCGGGGAGCCGACCAAACAGCCCACCTATAACGAGTTCCTTGCCCAGGCCGACTCGGGCAAGTTGAAGTCGGTCGTGTTCAACACCAAAGACAACACGATCGATGTGGTCGAGCAAAACGGCGACGAGTACTCGACCGGCTACCCCAACAACGTCGAGCAATCTCTGCTCAACCAGCTCGAGGCAAACGACGTCTCGATCGAGGTCAAGGGAACCGGCGGGTCGAGCCTGCTCTCGCTGCTCACCTATGTACTGCCGTTCCTTCTCTTCTTCGGTTTCTGGATCTTTCTGATGAACCAGATGCAAGGCGGCGGGTCGCGGGTGATGTCGTTCGGCAAGTCGAAGGCCAAGCGCATGGCAGTCGACGCACCCAAGATCACCTTCCGCGATGTCGCCGGAGTCGATGAGGCCGTCCAGGAACTCCACGAGATCAAGGAGTTCCTCGAGAACCCGCGCAAGTTCCAGTCGCTCGGTGCGCGCATCCCCAAGGGCGTGCTGCTCTACGGACCTCCCGGCACCGGTAAGACGCTGCTCGCTCGCGCCGTAGCCGGCGAGGCGGGCGTTCCCTTCTTCTCGATCTCCGGCTCGGACTTCGTCGAGATGTTCGTCGGCGTCGGAGCAAGCCGCGTTCGCGACCTCTTCGAGCAGGCCAAGCAGAACTCCCCGTGCATCATCTTCATGGACGAGATCGACGCGGTCGGGCGCCACCGCGGCGCCGGAATGGGCGGCGGACACGACGAGCGCGAGCAGACCCTCAACCAGTTGCTCGTAGAGATGGACGGCTTCGAGATGAACGACAACGTGATCCTGATCGCCGCCACCAACCGACCCGACATCCTCGACCCGGCGCTGCTGCGGCCCGGCCGCTTCGACCGACAGGTCGCGGTTGATCGCCCCGACCGCCTCGGCCGCAAGAAGATCCTCGAGGTCCACACCCGCGGCAAGCCGATCAGCAAGGAGATCAACCTGGATGCGCTGGCTGGCCAGACCCCGGGGTTCACCGGTGCAGACCTCGCCAACCTGATCAACGAATCAGCCTTGCTTACCGCCCGTTCCGGCAAGCGCGAGATCACCATGCTCGAGCTGGAGGAAGGGATCATGCGCGTGATCGCAGGCCCCGAGAAGAAGACCAGGATCATGTCCGAGAAGGAGCGTTTGATCACCGCCTACCACGAGATGGGCCACGCGATCGTCGGCCACAAGCTCGAAAACTGCGACCCCGTGCACAAGGTCTCGATCATCAGCCGCGGCCAGGCCCTTGGCTATACGATCTCGCTGCCTTCTGAGGACAAGTTCCTCACCACCCGAGCTGAGCTGACCGACACGATGGCGATGACCCTTGGCGGTCGCGCGGCCGAAGAGATCATCTTCAGCGAGATCACCACCGGCGCTTCGAACGACCTCGAGAAGGTGACCGAGACCGCCAAGCAGATGGTTATGCGCTTCGGTATGTCCGAGCGCCTGGGTCCACGCGTCTTCGGCCACGATCGCGGTCAGCCGTTCTTGGGGCGCGAATTCTCGGCTGAGTCCGACTACTCCGAGGAGATCGCACGCGAGATCGACGACGAGATCCGCCGCATCGTCGAAGACGCCCACCAGACCGCACGCGGAATCCTCTCCGAGCATCGGGACGAGTTGGATCGCGTCTCGAAGATCCTGCTCGAGCGCGAGACGATCGATGCAGATCAGTTCGTCAAGCTCCTCGACGGCGCAGCCGAGGAAGACGTCTTCACCGACGAAGAGCCCGAGCCTCCAGCAGAAACTCCTGATGAAGGTGAGAAGGTCCAGCGCGGTACCGCTCAGGAAGGCCCCCGCCCGATCACCCCGCCGCGCCCTGGCCTCGCCGCCGAGATGCGCTCGAACGACGACGAGTAACCGGAAGGTCGCTCAGTGTCCGTCGCCTTGATGGGCATCGTCAACGTCACCCCCGACTCGTTCTCCGACGGAGGGCTCTACCTCGACTCGGTAAAGGCTGTTCAGCACGGCTACGAGTTGGCGGGGGCTGGTGCCGACTGGCTCGATGTCGGTGGCGAAAGCACCCGCCCGGGATCCGAAGGTGTGAGCCTCGAAGAAGAGCTGGAGCGCGTGATGCCGGTGGTGGAAGCGCTCGCAAGCGCGGATGGTCCGGGCGTTCCGGTCTCGATCGACACCTCCAAGGCCGAGGTCGCACGCCAGGCGGCAGCCGCCGGGGCGAAGATGATCAACGACGTCACGGCCCTCAGGGGAGATCCAGAGATGCCTGGGGTTTGCGCCGAGACCGGTGCGGAGGTGTGTCTGATGCACATGCTCGGTGAGCCGCAGACCATGCAGGAGGATCCCCGCTACGACGATGTGGTCGCCGAGGTCAAGGACTTCCTCGCAGAGCGTACGCAGGTGGCAGTGGATGCCGGCGTAGCCGAGGAGAAGATCCTGCTCGATCCGGGCATCGGTTTCGGCAAGACCCTTCAGCACAACCTCGCGCTTTTGCGGGGCTTGCCTGATCTGGCTGAACTCGGCCGACCGCTGCTGGTCGGCCCGTCGCGAAAGCGTTTCATCGGTGAGTTGTCTGGGCCAGACGCAGAGGCTGACGACCGCCTGCCCGGCACCATCGCCGCTTGCATCGCCTCAGCCCAACGCGGCGCAGCGATTCTGCGCGTGCACGATGTCGCGCCGGTGCGCCAGGCGCTCGCGGTTGCCGGCGCGATCGAGGCGGGCGGGTAGGCCCGCAACCCAATGGCTACCTCGGCTACCTTGCCAAAACGATGAGCGATTCCCCCGGAGAAAGCCAACTCAACGACGGCGCGACCGTGGAGGTCGTCGGCCTCGCGCTGTGGTGCCACCACGGCGTCACCGACGCCGAGCAGGAGGTCGGCCAGACGATCCTCTTCGACCTCGCGCTCGTCCTGCCCGAGTGCGGTGCGCGCGCAAGCGACGACGTCTCTCAGACCGTCGATTACGGTCTGGTCTGCGAGGAGGTCGAGCTCGTCGCGACAGCCACCAGCCACCGCACCCTCGAGCGGGTCTGCCAGCTCGTTGGCGAGGAGCTGATCGCCAAGTTCAATGCAACCGAGGTCACTGTGCGGGCCGCCAAGCCAGAGCCCCCCCTGCCGATGACCCTCGGCGAGGTCGCGGTCGAGATCACCCTCACCGCTTGATGCGTCATCTGGTCCCTCATGCCTGAGATGCGGATCGGCTACATCGGCTTGGGCTCCAACGTGGGCGATCCCCGAGCCAACCTGCGCCGAGCGCTCGATCTCTTGGGCGAGGCCGGGGTGGAGGTTGAGGCGGTCTCGTCGCTGTACATGACCGAACCGGTCGGAGAGATCCTCGACCAGCCTGACTTCCTCAATGCCGCAGCGCGTATCAGCACCGATCTCGAGCCCGAGGCCTTGCTGGATGTCTGCAAACGGATAGAGCTCGAGATGGGTCGCGACCCCGACGCCCCGCGCCACTCGCCCAGGCCGGTGGATCTCGATCTGTTGCTCTTGGGCGATCTGGTGCTGGAGACCGATCGCCTCGCCCTGCCTCACCGCGAGGTGACCACACGGCGATTCGTGCTCGCGCCGCTTCTGGAGCTCGACCCCGACCTCACCCTCCCCGACGGAGCGCACCTGGCCGACAGCCTCGCCGCGATGCCCGTCGATGAGCAAAGGGTGGAGGGGGCCGGCTCTCTGGAGGACTCTGGTTAGACGCCCATTCGGTGGGGGGGGGATTGCTACTCTGCGTCCTGCTTCAGCACCTGCTCCCCGCCCGACCTGATCAGACGAAAGGATCCCCCGCAATGAAACGTCGCCTCGCCGTTGCCCTGTTCTCCGCCTTTGCAATCGCTGCACTTGCAGCGCCTGCCGCGCAGGCCGCGAGCGTCGGCCCCGCGACCCAGATCACCGACTTCTCGCCCGGAAGGACCGGTAGCGATTTAGCAGGTCAATACCATGCGGTCGCGGTCAACCCCAAGACTGGTGCACAGATTGCTTTCTACCGTGCATACGACGGCAGCGATGGCTATCTCGGCGCCCAGCGGTTCAACGCGCAAGGGTCGGTCGGTTCAGAGCACGTAGTCGCGACAAGCGACACGTACGCTCAGATCTACTGGCAGTACGGGATCGCCTACAACCCGACCACCGGCGGCTGGCTTGCCGCTTACCCTGACTACGTCGGCAACCAGATCATCGGTCAGTTGCTGAAGGCAGACGGCTCCAATTCAGGGTCTCCGTTCACCATCGGCACGATTGCCTCTCCCGAGTACGCCGGCCTCAAGATCAACTGGAACTCGCAGTCGAAGAAGTTCCTCGTTGCCTACACCTCCTACTACGACACCGTGATGAACGCCCGTTTCGTCACCGGCAACGGCGCGGTGTCGGGATCGCAGTCCACCGCAATTTCAGGCCTCGAGGCTGACTACTGCCCGATGGATACCGCGTATTCGACCAAGTCGAACACCTTCCTCGCGCTGGCGAGTGGAGGCTGCTCGCCCGATCCGGTAGAGCGGCCTCTGGTCCGGTCGCTGTCGGGTTCCGGCTCGCCGAAAGGCAGCGCCAGGTATCTGGGCGATGCGGCGTGGTCTGACAACTACGCGGCATCTATCGCCTACAACGCCAAGCTCGACGAGTTCGGCGTGGTCTGGTTCGGAAAGCCGGAGCCGGATAGCCTCTACTACCTCTACCTCCAGCGGATCAAGGCCTCCAACGGAGCAAACATTGGAGCCCCTATAGAGATCACTCCACCCGAGGGCATGGCCGCGGGTGGCTACCGAGTCTGGGCTTCAGCCTCTCCCTCCGGCCAGTACTACCTCACCGCCTCCCTCATCCCAGGCACCTCCTCCTACGAGTCCGGCTGGTACTCGTTCAAGGTCAGCGGCACCGGCGACACGGTGGCTGACTCACTCGAGGAGATCGGCAATGGGGTTTCGAATGTCAATCGTCCGCAGAACCTCTACAACCCGGTCACCGGACAGTTCCTCTCGACTTTCGTGGCATCCGAGTGCGTGCCGGGTGTCCTCAGCACTACCCGATCAACGCGAGGGCCGGCCTGCACCGACACCTACAACCTCTACTTCAACGGTGTACCCGGTTCGCCATCGGGAGGCAAGCCCACAGTCAAGAAGGTGGGTACCCCCGGCGGCACCTCGGCCAAGGTCAAACTCGGCTGCGGTGGCAGCGGCAAGTGCAAGATCAAGCTCTCCGGCAAGTTGGTTGGCGGCTCGGGCAAGATCGTGCCGAAGACCGTGAAGGTCGAGGCCGGCAAGAAGTCCAAGGTAAAGGTCACCTACTCACAGGAGCTGATCGACCAGCTCGCTTCGAACGGCGGCAGCAGGATCAAGCTGAAGGCCAAGCAGGTCGGCGGCAAGAGCAAGACGATCGTTTTGACGGTGCCCGCATCGGTC
>JBEIRY010000053.1:0-11799 GCA_040375675.1 Thermoleophilales bacterium
AGTGGGTGCCCTTCAAAATGACTTGTGCATCAATTTCGGCGGCCCGTAAAGCGGCGGCTGTGTCTGTAGTGAAGAACGGGTTACCTGTTCCTGCGGCAAAGATCACCGTTCTGCCCTTTTCCAGATGGCGGATCGCTCGCCGGCGTATGTAGGGCTCCGCCACCTCGGTGACATCCATGGCCGATAGCACTCGGGTGTCGACGCCCTCTCGCTCCAAGGCATCCTGCAGGGTCAGCGCGTTGAGGACTGTTGCAAGCATCCCCATGTAGTCAGCTGTTGCCCGGTCCATCCCCTGGGCTGCACCCTCGAGCCCGCGATAGATGTTCCCTGCGCCGACCACGATCGCAACATCGACATCAGCTTCCCTGACATCACGGACCTGCCGGGCTATATCCCCCACCTGCTCGGGGTCGGTTCCGTACTCCAGCGAGCCCATCAGGGCCTCACCGGAGAGCTTCAGCAATACCCGACTGAATCCCTTCTTCCCCACGGAAAGGACTACTCGCCGCCCGCGCCCACCTCGAAGCGGGCAAACCGTGCAATACGGACGTTCTCACCGGTCTTGGCAGATACCTCTGTCCTGAGCTCCTCGATGGTCTTGCCCTCGTAGCGCTCGCTGTTGAAGTGCTCCTGATCGAGTAGCGACCGCTCAGCTGCCCACTTGGAGATTTGGCCGTCGACGATCTTTTCGATTACGTCATCCGGCTTTCCATCGGCCTTTGCTGTCTCTGCAAAGAGACGCCGCTCGTTCTCGACCTCTTCGGCAGGCAGGTCGTCGACCGAGACTACCGATGGGCTCATCGCTGCTATGTGAATTGCCACCTCCCGAGCAAACTCCTGAAATTCCTCGTTACGCGCCACGAAGTCTGTTTCACACTGAACCTCGACGAGGACACCGACCTTGCCGGTTGCGTGCACATACGACGAGATGATCCCTTCGCCGGTACCTCGCTCGCCGCGTTTTGCAGCCGAGGCAGCACCCTTGACCCGGAGTATCTCCTGCGCCTTCTCGACGTCTCCACCCGATTCCTCGAGTGCCTCCTTGCAGTCCATCATGCCGGCGCCCGTCATTTCGCGCAAAGCCTTTACGTCTGCTGCGGATACCTTTCCCGACATTCAGGCACCCCCCTCTGTGTCGCCTTGAGCCTCTTCGGCAGGAGGCTTCTCCTGTCCTGCTGGCTCGTCGGCCTTGGCAGATGCCCCCGGAGACGCAGGATTGGCCTGCTTGGCTCCAGAATCCGCTGCTGGCTGGGACTCCTTCTTGGCTTTCGCGTCGGCCTCTTTCTTGGCCTTGGCGTCGGCCTCTTTCTTGGCCTTGGCGTCGGCCTCTTTCTTGGCGGCCTCTTCCTCCGCCTCGCGCTTCTTGGCGGCCTCTTCCTCCGCCCTCCGCTTCTCGGCTTCTTCGGCTCGGCGCCGCTCCTCCTCGGCGATCCTCTTCTCTTCCGCCTTCTTCCATTCGCTGGCGGCCGCCTCAACAGATGATCCGATCGTGCTGACCACCAACTCGCAGGCGCGCAATGCGTCATCGTTGCCCGGCACGATGTGATCGACCGGCCCCGGATCGCAATTCGTGTCGACCAGGCCGATGATCGGCAGACCGAGTCGGTTTGCCTCGTTCAAAGCAATTTCCTCGGTGGTGATGTCCAGAACGAGAAGAGCGTCAGGCACTCTTTCCATATCTGCGACTCCACCCAGGTTGAACTCGAGTTTCGCGAGCTCGGCCTGCATCGTCATGCGCTCTTTAGTGGGAAGCAGGTCAAGCTGCCCTTCTTCGGAGAGAGAGCGCAGTTCGTGCAAACGCGCGATGCGCTTGCGGATCGTGTTGAAGTTAGTCAGCAGTCCGCCAAGCCAGCGGCGGTTCACGTAGGGCATCCCGCAGCGCTCAGCCCACTCTTGTACGGAGTCCTGTGCCTGCTTCTTGGTGCCGACGAAGAGGATTACTCCCCCTTTTTCGGCCAACTCGGTAGCGAACTGCCTTGCCTCTTCCAGCAGAACCTCGGTCTGAAGCAAGTCGATGATGTGGATACCGTCGCGCTCGCCGTGGATGAACCGCCGCATCCGGGGGTTCCAGCGTCGAGTCTGGTGTCCGAAATGCACGCCAGCTTCGAGCAACTCCCGAAGGCCGACCTGCGCATTTTCAGGCGCACTTGTGCCCAATTTGATTCCTTTCGCTTGTGGTTTTGATTACTCCCTCGAGTGGTACCGGGAACCCGATTTTCAACTCTGTCGGGCAGCGTCCCGTCCCTGTCTCGAAGGGTCGGATTGATTTACGTCTCCGATGTTACTCAGGCTTCGCTTCGCGCGTGTTCAAGTGCCTGCAGCAGGTCTGGAGGCAAATCTGAGGTGAAGCGCATCAGCTCAGCGGTGCGTGGGTGGAGGAACTCGAGAGCTTGAGCATGAAGGAATTGGCGATTCAACCCGTAGGCCTGGCCACTCCCATACTGTGGGTCGCCAATTACCGGGTGATCTATCGCGGAGAAATGAACCCGGATCTGGTGAGTTCTGCCAGTCTCGAGCCGCGCACGGACGAGAGTCGTCTTTGCGAGCTTCTCTTCGGTTTCGAAATGAGTGGTCGCATCACGCGAGGCTATGCCGCCCACGGTCATTTTCGTACGCTCCTTTCGGCTGCGGCCAACGGGCGCCTGGATAGTCCCTGTCTCCGAGCTTGGGTGTCCCTCGACCAGCGCGAGGTACTCACGTTTGATGGATCGGTCTCTGATCTGTCTTCCGAGAGAAGCGAACGACTCTTCGCTCAACGCCACCACCATCAGCCCGGAGGTCTCCTTGTCGAGACGGTGGACGATGCCCGGGCGATCGGACTCGCCCCCTCTCCCCCTGCCCTCCAGTTGGCCGACGAGGGTCTCGCCGCGGTGAGACGGGGCTTCGTGAACCACCAGCCCGCTCGGCTTTTCAACCACCAACAGGTCCGAGTCCGCGTAAACCTCGCGATAGCGAGGCTGCGGTTCAGCGCCTGCCACCGGACCTCAGGCTCCCGAGGATCAACAGGACGACCCCGACCGTGATGGCGACATCGGCAAGGTTGAAGGTGGGCCAGTGCGGAAGGTCGATGAAATCGACCACGGATCCGCGGAAAATACGGTCGAGGAGATTTCCCAGCGCCCCTCCGAGAATCAGGCCTATGGCGATAGAGGAGCCGCGCCACTTCATCTGCGTGCCAAGTAGCAGCAAGATCACGACGATTGCGGCCGCGACGAGGATCAGCACGAGGGAAGGCACATGACCTGCCAGACCGAACGCAATCCCGCTGTTCGAGGTTCGCTCTAGGGAGAGGAGGGAAAAGATCTCGATGCGTTCGCCAGGGTACATCTGGGCGACGACCAGAGCCTTGCTGGCTTGGTCGCATACCACTACGAACAGGGCGACGATGAGAATTCTTGGAGATGACCTACGCAGCAGGATCAATTGGGGCTGATTGCTCCAACTACCAACCCTCGGACCAGACCGAGGACGATCAATCCGATGATCGGGCTCAGATCTAGCGCGAACCCGCTGCCGCCAAGCGTCGGGATGAAGCGCCGGAAGATGTTCAGATAGGGATTGGTCACGTCCTGAACGAAGCCGATAGCTCCGTACAGGAAGCGGTTGTAGGGAACCCGGGGTATCCAGGAGATGAGAATGTTCAGCAGGATCAAGACGAAGTAAACGCTGAACAGGGCACCGACGTAATCGGCAATTTCAGCACTCCCTATTGCGCCCAGCGTCGGAATCACTCCTGCATCCTCGCAATCGAGGTAGCTACGGCTTCGGCAAACGCGGCACGGATTGCGCCGCGCTCCAATGCGGCGAGCCCGGCCGCGGTGGAGCCTCCGGGGGATGTAACCGCCCGGCGCACGGCGAGCGTGTCTCGGTCTTGGAGTAGCTCGGCTGTGCCGGCAAGCGTCTCAATGACCATCTGGTTGGCGACTTCCTCGCCAAGTCCACTCCTCACCCCCGCGTCAGCAACGGCCTCGGCGACGAGTGCAAAATATGCTGGCGTGCAGCCCATGATCGCGGTGGCAGCATCGAATAGCCGCTCAGGGATCTCAACCACGAGCCCGAGGTGCCTGAGGTATTCGCCGAGCACACCATCTGACCCGCCTGTATCGGTCGCTGACGCCACGCAAAGGACTCCACGCCGCTTCTCTACAGCGACATTGGGCATCACCCGGATGCACGTCGCATCTGGAAATGCTGCTTCCAGCTCGGAGAGGCCGGTGCCGGCAAGCAGCGATACGACGGTGCCCGCGAAGCCGTCGGACTCGTCCGCGACCGCCTTCAATGCCGCCGGCTTGACCGCGAGCACGGCAATCTCAGCCTGGGAGAAGGCCTCTGACGCAGAACCAACCGCGACCGCGCCAGTCTCAGCAGCGAGGGCCTCGGCGCGTCCTGAGCCTGAATCGCAGACGACGATCTCTGCCGGCCCACCCTCTCCAGCACGCCAGCCGCGCGCCATTGCGCGCGCCATATTGCCAGCTCCTATGAGCGCAAGCTTAGTCATGGTTCAAGAGGCTAGAGAGCGCATCCGATGCGCGCGAGAGGGTCCGGTCAGGACTGGTTGAAGAAGCCGCCCTCGAGGATTCGGGCCTTCTCCTCAGCCGAGACATCGACGTTCTGCGGTGTCAACAGGAATATCCCCTGTGAGATCCTCTGCATGCCCCCGCCGAGCGCATAGGTCATCCCGGATGAAAAGTCGATCAACCTCTTCGAGAGCTCTCGGTCGCTCGACTGCAAGTTGATGATTACGGGTTTCGAACGCTTGAACTCGTCAGCAACCTGCTGGGCGTCATTGAAGCTGCGGGGTGTAACCACGTGCATCGAAAAATCCGATGGTGACTCTGGAACGCTCCCGGTATCGGTGAGTGGCTCGACCACGCCCATGCTCCTCCGCGAACGGCCGCGAGGACCGATATCTCCCTCGCCGAAGATGTCATCGATATCCTCCTCCCGCGCGCGACTGCTAGGCGCACGGCGCGCCGGGGCTTCTGCCTCGACCCTGGGCGCAGCGATCGGATCCTCTGTGAGGACCTGATTACCCCCGGTTTCGTGCTGGCGGTAGGCGGGATCGTCGACGTAGTCGCCTTCGACCAAGCCGAAATACTCGAGTGATTTGCGCCAGGTGCTTTTCATGGGTATCGGCGTGATTTTCGTGACAGGCGTGGCGTTTCCTGCCGCAACTTTGCCACTTGCAGGGATTCTGTCAGGAATCTCGCCTAAGCAGTGAGGAGCCAAGCCGAATGATCGTGGCGCCTTCTTCGACCGCAACCCTCCAGTCCTGACTGGTCCCCATCGAGAGGCGTTTTAGCTCGTAGTCGCCAGCGAGCCTCGCCAGTTCCGCGAAATACGGCCTCGATAACTCAGGGTCATCGCTGAATGGCGGCATCGTCATCAGACCGGAAACGGTCACCGGACAGCGAGCGATGAACGCTTCCAACTCCGCCGGAGGGATGCCGGCCTTGCTCTCTTCACCAGAGAGATTCACCTCGATCAGAACCTCTGTTTCCGGGGTGCCATGCTTGGCCAGCTGTTCGAGGGCAGAGTCACTTGCGATCGAATGAATCAGCCGAACCAAGGGGAGGATCTTCTTGACCTTCTTGGATTGGACAGCTCCGATGAAGTCCCAAACGAAACGATCCCCCCACTCGGACTGCTTGGCTTCGAGGTCCTGCAGCCTGTTTTCCCCGACGAGCCTCACCCCCGCCTCTGTCAAGGCACCCATCTCCTCGAGGGGAACGTACTTGCTGGCGACGAGTACCTCCACGCCATCGCCGGTCAAACTCCGGATCTCATCCAGGCGTTCAGCCAGAAGACCTGGGTCGATGTCTCTGATCAGTTCAACCATGCGAGAGTCCCCTGTCGTCCGGTTTTCTCCCCATCCCGACGATGGGAGAAGAAGTCTTCATCCTGACAGTAGGTGCAGAGCCCCGTGGACTCAGTCGCAGTGACTCCGGCAAGCTGCAACTGCACCCGAGCAATCTGGACGAGGTCCAGTCGACCCCCATCCAGAGCCCCGGGGTAATCCACGAACCGCTCCGCGACCTCGTCTCCGACCTCGAAGCAGCAGGGCCCTATCCCCGGCCCGATAGCCGCCATCTCGCCCATGACCAAATCCGCTGCCTTCCGCGCCAATCCATCCGCCAGGCCGCGCCAGCCGCAGTGAACCAACGCCAGGCCTCTCTCTCCCTTGATCGCGATCGGGAGACAATCCGCGGTGATGACCGCGAGACCAAGGCCACTGGCCTCGGTGATGTGTCCATCGGCCTCGACATCCGGAATCGCACCTCGGACCCAAGGTCCATCCGGCTCGGAAAACTCGTGCCGCAAGATCAGATCTCCGTGAACCTGACGGGCCATCACCACCGACTGCGCGTCCAGACCTGCAGCTTGGCTGAGCGCGATCCTGTTGCGTGCAACGAGCTCGGGATCATCGCCGGTGCCGATTCCGACATTGAGGCTTTCATAGGGAGGTGGGCTATCGCCGGACCTTCTCGACCCGAAAGCAACCGAGGCGCCGTTCATTTCGTGTTTGAGAAGCCTGACCCCATCGATCTCGACCCAATCCATCACTCGGCGCCCTTTCTACTGGTACGGCACGCATCGAGTGCCACCTCCAGCTCATCACTGCCACTCTTCAATTGACCATTCAGCTTTGCGCTCATCGCTGCTGCAAGGCCGATCCCCACCAGCGGTCCAGCTGGTACACCGGCAGCGACCAGGTCATCTCCACCTATTTCGAGCGTCACCGAGCGAAGATCCTCACACCACCCATCGAGCCATGCGGCTCCGAGGGCACGAGCCATGACCAGCTCCGAGGGCGAGTGGCCCTCTGCAAGCGATGCCGCCTCTGATCCGGTGACGGGCTGCGCGCTGAATAGATATTCGGCGCCTGCCAACGACCCGAATTCCTTAGATGGCTCCACCGCGACGGCTTCGGCCAGAACTCGCGGCCCCTCGAGACCAACCGACTCGAGGTAGCTCTCCCATACCGGCGAGTCGAGCACTTCGCAGATATCGGCGAGCAACCTCGGGTGACCTTCCGGCACGGCGAGCAGGCCCCATTCCACCGCCTTGCTGAGAGAACCACAGGCGCATTCCTCTCCTGCGCTGAGGAGGATCTCTGAACTGATTCTCTGCATGGAGACCGACCCGAGGTCGAGATCATCGAGCTGCGATTCGGTCCCCTCCTCGATCTCCATCCCTAGACGGGCGGCATATCTGGCCGCTCGAAGCGCACGCGTCGGGTCATCGCGGAACGAGTTCAGATGGAGCGCACGCAGCAGTCCCCTCTCGAGATCGCGTTGGCCATCGTGTGGATCAATCAGGTGCTCAGGGCTCCCCAGCGGCACCGCCATCGCATTGATCGTGAAATCCCGCCGGCTGAGGTCGACCTCGACTCGTGCTGGTCGAACCTTCGGCAGCGCCCCGGGCTCTGCATAGGACTCGCTCCTAGTCCTCGCGAAGTCGATCACGACATCGTCGGGCATACGGACGGATGCCGTTTCGAACTGCTCGTGTCGAGTGACATCGCCGTCCAATCTCTCCAGGACTGGCTCCAGAGGACCATCTACTGCGAAATCGAGATCGATTGGCTGTCTTCCAAGGAGTAGATCACGGACGGCGCCGCCGACCAGATAGGTGGGGCTCTCGCCAGCCGACTCGATCAACTCGAAATAAGGCAGGGCTGACACCCGCGAAGCCAATCCTTCGGTTGAAGCTCGGTTGTCCTTGTCTTTGCTCACGCCGCTCTCCCTAGCATGATGGTCGTTGATGAAGGCAAAAGACGATTTGGTGAGGGTCTTTGGCAGGGCCAAAGAAGGCCTCGTGGGGCTAGCTGGGAAGGCGAACGAGTCGCTGAAGGATTTGGCCGGCCATATCCCTGAATCCAAAGAGAAGAGACTCGCTCTTGGCGGGGCAGCTGTGGCCATCATCGTCGTAGTCGTCGGCCTGTTCATCGGCCTGCACAGGCCCGGCGATGTCTCGCAGGGAGCGAACTCGGACTTCACTGCAAAGGAAGCACGTTTGACTGGACGGGTCGTCCCGTGGAGGCTCTACGGGTTTGATGGGGCGCGCACGAGGTACCTTCCATCTTCGTATGTGAGGCCCCCATTCAAGGTGCGCTGGAGCTTTCGTGCCCACTCCTTGATGGAGTATTCGCCAGTGATTGCCGACGGTGTCGTCTATGGAATCAGCAACGACGGAGAGGCCTTTGCTGTCCGCCGCGACAGCGGCAAGGTCATCTGGAGGAGGCAAGTTTCGCGTTTGAATGCTTCCTCCCCTGTCTACTCCGACGGCAAGCTCTACGGGGTGTCTCTCGAGCCAGGTGCAGCGTTTGCGCTATCGGCCGAGACCGGCGAACTGTTGTGGAAGCGCGACCTCCCCGGCAGGTCGGAATCCTCGCCACTAGTAGCCGATGGCAAGGTCGTCTTTGGATGCGAGACGGGACGGCTCTTCGCCCTCGACGCAGGGACGGGAAAGACTGAATGGCAGACCGAGGTGGGCGGTGCGATCAAAGCCGCTCCGGCACTCGAGTCAGGAACGCTCTATATCGCAGCCTACGGAGGCATCCTGAAGGCGATCGATCTCACCGACGGCAGCGAAATCTGGAGCGCCGGCTCGCAATCGGGGGGACTACTCGGCTCGGGAAACTTCTACGCCACGCCGACCGTAGCCTTCGACCGCGTATACGTCGGCAACACCGATGGCCGGATGTACAGCTTCGAACGCCGCTCAGGTCACCTTGCCTGGAGTCGCTCTACAGGGGCCTATGTCTATGCCGCCGCGGTAGCCGCAGACACGCCCCTGACCCGGCCATCGATCTACTTCGGTTCTTATGACGGCGATTTCTACGCGCTGGATGCGCGAACAGGCGAGGTTCGATGGCAGAGGCCAGTAGGTGGGGCTGTCTCAGGTGCTGCGAGTCTGATCGGCGGAACGCTATACGTCTCGAACCTCCGGAAAACGACGACTCTTGGGCTGAATGCAGCGTCGGGAAAGAGGACCTTCGGCTTTCCGGACGGTGCCTATAACCCTGCGATATCGGACGGCAGGTGGCTCGTGCTTACCGGCAAGAGGCGGATCTACGGCCTAGAGCCGATGGATCGAGACAAGGCCAAAGCCAAGGCGGCTGCAGCTGCCGGCTAGGCAGTAACCGGCTCGGTGGCGATGCGCTCGATGTGAGCGCCTAGTTCCTTCAGCCGCAGGTCGATTCGTTCATACCCGCGGTCGATCTGGACGATATTCCCGATCTCCGACTCGCCCTCGGCCGCCAGAGCCGCGATCAGCATGGCCATTCCAGCACGGATATCCGGACTCTCCACCCTCTCTCCATGAAGCTTTGCGGGCCCGCTGACTATGGCCCTGTGCGGATCGCAGAGCGTTATGCGTGCGCCCATGGCCACGAGCTTGTCCACGAAGAAGAGTCGGTTTTCGAACATTTTCTCGAAGATCAAGATCGTTCCCTCTGCCTGGGTGGCGAGTGCGAGTGCGATCGAGGTCAGGTCCGCGGGGAAGGCGGGCCAGGGCCCATCGTCGATCTTTGGCACGGCATCACCCTGGTCATCCTTGATCACCAGCTTCTGCTCCGGCGGTACGAGCAGATCCGAGCCTTCCAACATCGTCTGGAGGCCGATTCGCCTGAAGTTTCGCCGTATGCCGTCGAGGTCTTCTGCGATCACATCGCGTATCCGAAGCTCACCTCCGGTTGCGGCCGCAAGCGCCATGAAGCTGGCTATCTCGATGTGGTCAGGTGAGATCCTGTGCTCCGCACCCCCGAGCTTGTCTTGCCCGTGAACCGTCATGACGTTCGAGCCGATGCCATCGACGCTTGCACCCATCTTCGTGAGTAGGCGCGCCAGGTCTTGGACGTGCGGCTCTGATGCCGCATTGGCGATCACGGTCTCGCCGGGGATCAGCGCCGCTGCCAGCAAGGCGTTTTCGGTTCCCATGACGGATGGCTCGTCCATGAAGATCCTGCCAGCGACCAAGCCTTCCGATGGAGCCGAAAGCTCGACCCAAGTATCGCCCCCCACCCTGGCACCGAGGTCACTGAATGCGTCCAAATGTGGATCGAGCCTGCGTCTGCCGATAGTGTCGCCCCCGGGAGGTGGCATCTTGGCACTGCCGAATCGCGCAAGGAGCGGCCCCGCGGCAAGAAAAGACGCCCTTATTCGACTGGCCGGTCCTTCGGCCACCTCGGTATCGGTGACCGAGTCGGCCTGCAGCCTGACAGTGTGCTCTCCCTCTCTCGAGACCTTCACACCGAGTGCCTCGAGTAGCTCGATCTGGGATTCGACGTCTCGAATCCGAGGCACGTTGTGCAGAATCAGCTCCTCCTCGGTGAGCAGGCACGCCGCCAATATCGGCAGCGCCGCGTTCTTGTTCCCGGCGGGTATCACCTCGCCCGAGAGTGGAACTCCTCCTTGAATGACGAATTTTTCCATGGTCTTTGTTCGACCCTGTCTCACGCCCGCTGACTCAGAGCGGATACGGGTTCAAGGGATGAGGGGCAAGCGTAGCGCCGCCGCTGGAGGCCTTGCGGGAGATCTCTCGCGAACGGGAAACCGCGCCCAGACAAAACGAAAGGGCCCGGTTTCCCGGACCCTTCGTCAGGTTCTGCCTTGCGGCTTCCCCTTAGGACTCGCCTTGCGACTCGCCCTCGAAGGAATTTCCTTGCGGTCATTCCTCCTGATCAGCAACCTACCCATCGGCGCGCACCAGTGCAAGAGGCTCCGCAGTTATGAATCCGCAGTTTGCGGGAACAAGCAGCCAATCGAGTGGCATTCTGTCTCGATCCCAGCGAGGGATCGTCAATCCCTCGTTTCTGCCGCGCGGCAGCACAACGCTACCTCTCCTCCCGACGGCAACGGAAATGGGCTCTCCAAAGCGAAATTCAGTAAGCCAAAAGCCTTGCAAATCACGTATTTCCGTCCGATGCTGATCCTAAATTTCCAGCCATGATCAATCAACTGATCGTACGAGTCCGCGAAGGTGTCTTCGACACCGTGGACGCAGCCATAGAGGTTCTGACCCTCGGTGAATACGGCTATGAACCGGTTTCTGAACCCATGGCCAATCGAGACTGCGAGGCGCGAGAGAGACTGAACTATGAGCCCGCCTCGGTCGGACACTCGGATCACGCACTGTCGCCGGTCTGATCCTGCTGGCCGCCTGAACTGAAAAGGCCGCCCCGGTCTCCCGGAGCGGCCTGATCGAATGAAAAACCGGCGGCGACCTACTCTCCCAGGCAGTTTCCCACCAAGTACCATCGGCGCAGAGAGGCTTAACGGCTCTGTTCGGAATGGGAAGAGGTGTTTCCCTCTCGCTATCGCGCCACCGGAAATTTGTAGAGACGGTCCCGGTGGACCTTGAAAACCGCATCAGGCGCGCAAGAAACAAAAAAAACCGTCAAGACCTCGACCCATTAGTACCAGTCTGCTTAGCGCATTACTGCGCTTACACAGCTGGCCTATCAACCTGGTGGTCTACCAGGGGTCTTACTCCCTCAAGGGGATGGGAGAGTTCATCTCGAGGTCGGTTTCCCGCTTAGATGCTTTCAGCGGTTATCCGATCCGCGCGTAGCTAACCAGCGGTGCCCTTGGCAGGACAACTGGTACACCAGAGGCGCGTTCATCCCGGTCCTCTCGTACTAGGGACGACTCCTCTCAACTCTCCAACGCCCACGGCAGATAGGGACCGAACTGTCTCACGACGTTCTGAACCCAGCTCGCGTACCGCTTTAATGGGCGAACAGCCCAACCCTTGGGACCTACTCCAGCCCCAGGATGCGACGAGCCGACATCGAGG
>JBEIRY010000104.1:0-2611 GCA_040375675.1 Thermoleophilales bacterium
CATCCTCGCCCTGGGACTCGAAGAACTCACTGATAGTCGAGCCGATCTCTGCCTCGAGCAAGGTGTCGGCATCCAGCACCTCTCCGGACATCGAGGCGGCCTTTGCCGCGGTGCTCTTTCCGGCACCCATGAAGCCGATCAATACGAGGGCGCCCCCGCCTCCGGGGGATTCTCCGGATCCGGTGCGCCCTGCGGCTACCGCCGCCATCCGATCCGCTCCTCGTATGCGGCGAGAGCGGCGCGGACGTCGTCGATGTGGTCGCCGCCGAACTTCTCCCGATAGGCGGCTGCAAGGGTCAGGGCGACCATCGCCTCCCCCACCACGCCGGCGGCCGGTACGACGGTCGAGTCGGTGCGTTCGCGCATCGCCTGAGCCGGTTCATGGGTTTCGGTATCGACCGAGCGAAGGGGCTTGGTCAGAGTGGATATCGGCTTGATCGCAGCACGGACCACCAGCGGCTCTCCGTTCGTCATACCTCCTTCGAGCCCGCCAGCCCGATTCGTCTCACGAAACCAACCGCGTTCCTCGGACCAGAAGATCTCGTCGTGAGCCTCGGAGCCCGGGCCCTCGGCAACCTCCCAAGCCTCTCCGAGCGAGACGCCCTTGACCGACTGGATCGAGCAAACCGCTTGAGCCAGACGGCCGTCGAGACGGGTATCCCAAACAACGTGCGAACCGAGACCAGGTGTCAATCCGAATACCCGCACCTCGAAGGTTCCGCCGAGAGACTCGTTTGCCTTGCGAAGGCGGTTTATCTCCTCGACCATTGCCTCGGTCGTTGCCGCGTCGAGACAGCGGACGGGAGACTCGTCTACTTCGCTGAAATCTTCAGAACTCAGATCATTGCCTGCATCGGGCGCGACCACTCCAGCAATTCGAATCACATGGCTGAAAACGCTCACACCGATCGCCGACAGAAACCCCTTGGCCACCGCTCCGGCGGCAACGCGGGCTGCGGTCTCGCGTGCGCTCGCTCGCTCGAGCACGTTGCGGACATCGCTGTGACCGTACTTGTGCAAACCGGCAAGATCGGCGTGACCTGGGCGAGGCAGGTGCGACTCCTCCGGCTCGAAACCCTCTACCGGCCATGGGTTCATCCGCTCCTCCCAGTTCGGGTAGTCGCGGTTTGCAACCAGCAGGGCGATTGGGCTGCCTAGCGTGCGCCCGTGGCGCACCCCTGAGCGGACCTCGACCGCGTCCTGTTCGATCTTCATGCGGCCGCCACGCCCGTGACCGAGCTGGCGACGCGCCATATCGCGATCGATTGCCTCGCGGTCTAGCTCCAGCCCAGCGGGCATCCCCTCGACCAGTGCGACGAGACCGGGGCCATGCGATTCACCCGCTGTTCTGAAGCCGAATTCCATGCCCCCAGCCTAGAGCGCAGGCGTCGATCAGGCGGGGCACCTGCTTGCGTAACCCGGACCCTGTGCGCGCACGCCTATCTTTCAGGCGATGGCGGCAAGACGACTGATGATCGTGTTGATGGCTCTGATTGCAGTCTCGATGGCAATCACGGTGATCGCACAACCACTTCGCAATCGCTTCGGCCCACCAGGCGCGACCTCTACCACCACCCCCGCGACCACGTCAAAAGCGGCGGCGCCGGCCAAGGCCAAAGCACCTCCTAGCCATGACAATGGCAAGGAGGTCATCGCAACATTCAGCCCCAGCTCTGCTCGTAAGGTGAAGGTGGAAGTGGGTGACCAGTTGACCCTGTTCGTCAAGGTGGTCGAGCCAGCCGAGGTATCCATTCCCGGTCTTGGTCTCCTTGCTTATGCGGACGCCTACGCACCTGCACGATTCGACCTGCTTCCCAGCCAGCCCGGGAGTTTCGTGGTCGAGTCAGCCTCCGGCCAGAAGCTTGGCGTGATCTATGTCTCTGGAAGCCCGCGGGCGGGCAGTCGTTGAATTCCGCCTGACTGTAACTTTGAGCGTGCCCCAACCGTCAGGTGGGGCGATACAGGAGAGGAGAGGCCCGCTTGACCCAAGCCGTGGAGACGCTCGGCGCAGTCGCAGCCGAAGATCTCGATGCCCCGACCATTCAGGCCCGCTCGACGCGTGAGCTCTTCTGGCGTCGGTTCAAAGACGACAAGCTGGCGCTCGCTGCTCTGGTCTATCTCTGCCTGCTGATCCTGTTGGCGATCTTCGCTCCGCTGATCGTCAAGGCGTTGGGAGTACCGCCGCCAAACGCTCGCGACATCGAGTCCCTGGACGCTTTCGGCCTTCCTACCGGCCCTGGACCAGATCACTGGCTGGGAGTCGACCAGCTGGGGCGAGATGTCTTCAGTCGGATCCTCTACGGAGCCAGGGTCTCATTGCTGGTTGCGTTCGTCGCCACCGCTATTGCCAGCATCATCGGAGTTGTTGCGGGGCTGCTATCCGGATACTTCCGCGGCTGGACCGACACGATCATCTCCCGCGGCGTAGATGTCTTGCTGGCGATTCCATACCTGCTGCTCGCGACCGGACTGGCAGCCGCTTGCTCTTTCGGCAACGGCTGTCTCGGAGGCTTGCTAAAGCCGGGGCTCGCGGTCGTGATCTTCGTCATCGCAGTCACCAGTTGGACGTACCTCGCCCGAATCGTGCGTGGCCAGACCCTCTCGCTGCGGG
>JBEIRY010000055.1:0-11717 GCA_040375675.1 Thermoleophilales bacterium
ATGACACCGACTGCGCCGAGGTTTCGGTAGCCGAGGCCGTAGTTGGCGCCGACAACACTCACCGAGTGGAACTCCGGTGCGGGGTTTTCCTCTCCGATCCAGGCGTAAACCGAATCTCTCTCCAAGGCGGTGCGCAGCGTCTCGAGGAGGTCCCGTCGTCGCTCGAGGGCCCCGACTATCCCAGCGGCACCTACTACTTCGTCAGAAACCGATTCCAGCAACCTGTCTGTTCCGTCCACGTAGAGACTCTCTTGCGCGGTGCTTCCGAGGTCGGTGAAGGTGCTCTCGATCTCTGCGATGAACTCGCGCTCAGCGCGGCCAAGCTCAGGGTCGGCGAGTCTGCCAGCGAGCATCCTCGCCCCCACACCTATCCCCGTCAACCTCTCGTTGAGGTAGCTGCCAGCCCACGAGACGAGGCCCGGGTCGACCTCTTCGGGAAAGGTGAAGACGCGCTTGGTCACCTCTCCGTTTGAAGCGATCACCACGACCGTGACTACTCGCGGGCGCAGCCTCAGAACCTCGACTCGATGAACGGTTGCGGTCTCGATCGGCGGCGCGGTTACCAGTGCAACCAGATCATTGATCCGAGCCAGAGCCTCGGTCGTCTCGCGGATCGCTTCGTAGACCTCTCGCTTTGCAGTGGGCTCAGAGCCTGTATCTGCAACCACATCGGCGCGAGCGTCACGCGACAGCAACTGTTCCACGTAGAAGCGGTAACCAGCGTCGGTTGGGATCCTGCCAGCCGAGGTGTGAGGGTGGGTCAGGAATCCTTCGTCTTCCAGCGCAGCCAACTCGGCACGCACACTGGAGGCGCTCCACCCCGGCTCATCGCGCTCAGCGATCAACCTCGATGGCACCGGATTCCCCTCGCGGAGATAGATCTCCACTACCGCTGCAAGGATCGTCTGTCGGCGTTCAGTCAGCACACGACTGATTTTACGAGTCCGTGAGGCGCGGGCGGAGATTTACGCCTGGCCGGACGCGAGTTCGGCCTCGGCGTTACGGATGACCTCGTTGTCACCCTGAACCGCGACCGTCTCGCAGGTGACGGTTCCGCTGTCCGCATCGGTAACCGTCGAGGAAACAACCAGTTCTTGCTCGGGAAAGCCCATACCCCGGAACTGGACGGAAAGCCGCTTGAGAGCGCGTGGATCACCATCGGCCGCCTCGGTGTGTGCTCTCGCCACCTGGGCCATCATCCAGAGTCCGTGCAGGATGTTGCTGGGCAGGCCCACTTGCTTGGCGAACTCGGCGTCTATATGGATCGGGTTGAAATCGCCCGATGCGCCCGCGTAGCGGTGGGGCAGATACTTGTCGGGGGTCGTCTTGAGCTCCGGCAGCGAATCTCCAGCCTTGAGATCATCGAGTGCCATTACTCCACCCCTCTCACGATGTTGGTCCAGGTTCCACGGCAAACCTCTTGGCCGTCCTGGTTGGTCGAGGTCGACTCGAACACGTAGAAGCCCTTGTCGTCTTTTTGGAAGATCTCCTTGCAGATGACCTTGGTCGAGATCACGTCACCTGCACACACGGGCTCTCCCCAAACGAATTCCTGCCCACCGTGGAGCATGGTTGCGAAGTTGATTCCGACCTCTGGGTCGAAGAGCACGGGCGCAACTGCCGGGGAGGAGTAGACGACGCAGAACATCGGCGGTGCGACCACGTCGCGAAAGCCAGCCTCGGTGGCTGCCGAGGTCTCCTGATGAACCGGAGACTTCTCGCCGACCGCGTTTGCATACTCACGGATCTTCTCGAGGCCAACCGTGTACTCGGTCGGGCCCCACTCCTTGCCTATTGCCTTCGTATCGACTGGCATCGAGGGCGATTCTAGCCCGCGAGGCAAGAGCGGTGCCTGCCCGCCTCAGCCCCCGTCGGGGTCGTCGTCGCCGAACTCCAGTACCGCCAGGAATGCCTCCTGTGGAACCTCCACGGCGCCGACCTGCTTCATCCGCTTCTTGCCCTTCTTCTGCTTTTCCAGCAACTTCCGTTTGCGGGTCACGTCTCCGCCGTAGAGCTTTGCGGTCACGTCCTTCCGCAGCGCCTTGACCGTCTCACGAGCGAGGATCCTCGAACCGACCGCAGCCTGTACCGGCACATCGAACTGCTGCCTCGGGATCGTCTTCTGCAGACGAGCTACCAGCGCCTTGCCCTGCTCGTAGGCCGAATCGGTGTGCACCACCAATGAGAGAGCGTCTACCCGGTCACCGGCGAGCAGGATGTCGAGCTTGACCAGCTTCGAGGGGCGGTTGCCCACCGGTTCGTAGTCGAGCGAGGCGTACCCTTTGGTCTGTGACTTCAGCTGGTCGAAGAAGTCCAGCACGATCTCGGCAAGCGGCAGGTCGTAGCGGATCTGCACGCGCTGGGTGGAGAGGTAGTGCATGTCAACGTGCTCGCCTCTGCGCTTCTGGCACAGATCCATGATCGCCCCCACATAATCGGTCGGGGTGATGATCGTTGCCCTGATGTAAGGCTCGAGAATCTCCTCGATCGAGTTCGGGTCGGGCATCTCCGATGGGCTTCGGACCTCGACCATCTCTCCACCGGTCAGTCGAACCTCGTAGCGAACCGTCGGGGTGGTCGCGAGCAACTCCAGGTCGTACTCGCGCTCTAGGCGCTCGCGAACGATGTCCATGTGGAGCAGGCCGAGGAATCCACAGCGGAACCCGAAGCCAAGCGCCTCGGAGGTCTCTGGTTCGAAGGAAAGTGCAGCGTCGTTCAGCGCCAGGCGGTCGAGCGCGTCGCGAACGTCTTCATAGCGATCGGTATCGAGCGGGAAGAGTCCGCAGAAGACCATCGGTCGGACTTCTCTGTACCCAGGGAGGGCTTCGGTAGCTGGGTGCTCACGAGAGGTCAGAGTGTCGCCGACCCGAAGCTCAGTCACATCCTTGATTCCGGTGATCACGTAGCCCACCTCACCGGCCGACATTCGCTTTGCCGGTTGCATCTCCGGTGCGAAGAACCCGATGTCGTCGATGTCGGCTTCGGTGCCGGTCTGCATCGCGCTGATCGACTCCGACTTGGCAAACACACCGTCCATCATCCGGACGTAAGCGACGACCCCCCTGTACTGGTCGAACTCTGAGTCGAAGATCAGCGCCCTGGGTGATGCGGCCATATCGCCCTTTGGCGACGGCACCTTCGCAACTATCGCCTCCAGAACCTCCTCCACTCCTTCGCCTGACTTTGCCGATATCCGAAGTGCATCCTCGGGATCAGACCCGAGCAGATCGGCGACCTCACCCGCGACCCGATCGGGCTCGGCTCCTGGAAGGTCGACCTTGTTCAAGACGGGGATCAACTCCAGGCCGGCGTCTACTGCCGCGTAGGCGTTAGCCACGGTCTGAGCCTCGACCCCCTGTGCCGCATCGACGACCAACAGGGCGCCCTCGCATGCCGCGAGTGAGCGCGAAACCTCGTACGAGAAGTCGACGTGCCCGGGTGTATCGATCAGATGCAGGTGATAGGTCTCACCATCACGCGCCGTGTAAGAGACGCGCACCGCCTGCGCCTTGATCGTGATTCCCCGCTCGCGCTCGAGATCCATCGAGTCGAGAACCTGCGAGCGCATCTTCTTTGGATCGACCGCACCGGTGATCTCGAGGATCCGATCGGCAAGCGTCGACTTGCCGTGGTCGATGTGGGCGATGATCGAAAAGTTCCTGATCCGGTCCATGTCTGAAAGGCAGTATGGCGAGGACCGACCGAATGAGAACTAGTCGCGTATTCGCTGTGCTACCCGCAGCAGTTGGTAGGCCTCGGGAACCTTCATCGCCAGCACCGCACCGATGTAGATCGCCCCGCCCACGCCAAGTGCCAAGCCAACGGACAGGATCTGCGCCCCCAGCCCCGTCCCCAGCGCCCCCTCGAGCAGATTCCAGATCTCCCAGGCGGCGCCGGCAAGAAGGGCCGAAGCGAGCAATACCCGCAGTGTCACCGAGAGCAACTTCATTACCTCGAGTCCGCGCAACCGCCTGCGCAGTACGAACGACTGGAGCACTGTCGCGATCGCGCTCGCCGCAGCGGTGGCAAACATGATCCCGGGTATCCCGTAGGGGCCGTAGAGAGCCGCAGCTATGCCAGCGGTCAGGGCAAGGTTGATCGCCGCAAATCCGGCAGGCAGCCACGGCTCCTGCATGCTGAAGAAGGTCCGGTTCTGCATCGTCAACAGGCCGTTGAAAGGCAGCGAGAATGCCAGCCAGAACAGAGCGCTGGCAACGAGCACCGTCTCGCCGGAATTGAACTCGCCGCGCTGATAGATCAGCCGCACGATCGGCTCGGAGAGAGCCAACAAGGCGGCCATTGCCGGGACGGTGAGAAGGATTGCCTGGCGCATGCCGTTGCCGAGCGTGTCGCGCAGCCGGCCCATCTCTCCGCGGGAGGCGTAGCGGGAAAGCGTCGGGTACAGGACGACGGTGAGCGCAACCACGGTCAGGCCCTGAGGAAGGATGTAGAGGCGAAAGGCTTTGTCGATGGCGGCGGGTCCCTCGTTCGAGACGAGAGTTCCGAAGAGGCTGTTGACCAGCAGGTTGAAGTTGAGCAGCCCGATCGTGAGCATCACCGGCAGCATCAAGACCACGACCCTGCGTACATCGGGCGACTTGAGTGCCTCGCGAAGGTGCGGCAGAGAGAAGTTGAACGGTGTATGGCGCAGGTCCCAAGCCGGTATCGCCAACTGAATGAGCGTCCCCAAGACCACGCCGATCGCGTAGGCGTAGATGCGGTCATCGCCCTCGAGCTGCGGGGTCAGGATCAAGACGGTCGCGATGATCGCGAGGTTCCAGAAGATCGGAGCGACCGCGACCGCAGCAAACCGGTGAAAGCTGTTCAAGACACCCGCAATGACGCTGGTGATCCCGATCAGGATCAGGATCGGGAACATGATCTGAGAGAGGATGATCGTCAGCGTCAGCAACTCGCCCTTGAACCCCGGCGCAAACAGCGGAACCAGGAAGGGTGCCGCGAGCACGAATATCGCCGTCAACAAACCAGTGACGATCGTGAGCAGCAGCATCGCGTTCATCGCGAGTCGAAATGCCTCTTTGCGGTTTCCCTTCTCGAGCTCGGCCACGAATACCGGTATGAACGCCGTCTGCAGCGCAGCGTCGGCGAAGAGACTGCGCATCAGGTTGGGGATCTGGAAGGCGATCGTGAACGCCGACATCGGACCCTTGATCCCGAACAGAGCGGCAACCAGAATCTCGCGGCCGAGACCGACGATCCGCGAAAGCGCGGTCGCGATCGAGAAGAAGGCGGCAGAACGAGCAACGCTGCCCTGATTCTGCTCGGAACCAGGAGGTTCGAAGACTTCGTGAGGGGGAGGACTCGAAAGCGGCTCCTCCGAGGCGGTCAGCGGTGCACGCTCGTAATCGACCACTTCGTCCTCGCCAAAGGGGTCGAACGGTCGCCGCTGCCCGCCATCTGGGCCTTCATCGCCTATATTCATCCGGCATGCACCTGACCTGAGAGTTTCGTGCACGCCTAAGACAGCGAAATGGCAAACAGCGCATCACAACGAAAGAGGAACGCCCGCACCGAGCGTGAGCGGCGAGAGAACCGACGCTTCGTAAGCGCGGTCAAGACGCAGTTCCGCCGCCTCGAGGAGGCCGTTGGTTCAAGCGATGCCGCAAAGGCCGACACCGAGCACAAGACGCTGATCTCCAAGATCGACAAGGCTGTCCAGAAGGGCGCCCTGCACAAGAACACCGGTGCCCGCCGCAAGTCCCGCGCCGCACGCATCCGCGCCCGCGTCTAGCGACCGGCCGAAGCAAGTACCCCAGCCGTAGGCATCGAGACGGCCCCACACGCCCGCCTGATCGCCAGGGTGAGAGCAACCTCGTCGCTGACCGCACCTCCGCGCGAGCTCATCTCGAGATCGGCCACTGCCTCGACCGCACGGGCCAACTCCGCGGGATCCCGCCCGTTGACCTTTGCCACCAGCTGCCGCGCGGCATAAGGATGCATGCCCAGGCTGCCTGCGACCTTTGCCGGCGGAACCCCCTGCTCCAAAGCAACTGCTGCGGCGTAAGCACCGCGAACGCGCGGAGCCATGGTCGCGATCACCTTCTGGATCGGCTCACCTTGCGCGAGCAGGCGGTCGGCCGCCACGGTCGCCCCGACGAGATCCCCCTCGGCCATCGCATCTCCGAGCGACCAGATCGCAAGCTCGGTCTCGTCAGCGACCATCGCCTCCAGGTCCTCGAGATCTATCTCGGCCGCATCGCCGCCTGCCCAGAGCGCCAGACGCTCCAATTCATTGCGCAAACGCACCGGCCGGGGACCCATCCGCTCCACCAGCAAGCGCGCTGCGTCCAGAGTGAGGTCGAGGCCCATACCCGCGGCCCACTGAACCACCTGGCCGGGTAGCTCGCCTGCGCTGGGTGCCTCGTATTCGAGTATGTCGCCGCCGGCCTTCTTGACCGGATCCACCAAGGCCTTCGGTGTCTTGCCACGAGCGACCAGCGCCACCGTGGTCTCTGGCGGGAGAGTCTTCAAAGCCGCGATTACGATCTCGTGATCGGCCTTCAGCCATCCCTCGGCACCCTCGACGATCAAGTAGCGGTGTCCGGTTGCAAGCGGAATCGCCGCAAGCGCCGCTGCCAGCTCTTGCGGATCCGGCCCCTTGCGACCGGAAGGCGCGGTGAACCGCTCTACCGCTCCGCCCTCTTGCTCACCGCGCTTGCACAGGCGCGAAACAGCGGTCGAGATCTTCGACTCGTCGTCACCTGCGATCAGGTAGCAGGGCTTGATCTGCTGGGCCTCGGCCATCACTGCGGCGAGTCTATTGACGCGAGCGGGCGCCTCACAACCAGGCTCCTTTGCTCAACAGGGTCCACCGCGCCAACCGCCAGGACCGACAGACGCGCCAACCGACCCATCCCGATCGGTTCTCAACGTCGGCACCTGGTGCTCAGCCAGGCTCGAAAGCGTCTGTGCCGTGGGGTGGCCGTATGAATTTTCCTCTCCGACCGAGATCAATGCGAGCTTTGGAACCGAGTGCTCGAGCAGGCCGTCGAGGCCCGAATCCTCACTGCCGTGGTGCGCGACCTTCAGCAGGTCGACCGGACCCGGCTCGACCGGAACCGACTCCGCCTCGGCGTCTGCGGTCAACAGCGCCGTGAAGTGGCGCCACCTTGCAAGCAACACCAGCGCGCGATCATTTGCGTCTCCCCCCGGATCAGACAAGAGTGTCCCCGGCGGCCACATAACCGAAAGACTCAGACCACCGCCGACGCTGATCTCACCACCTTCTGCAATCGGCCTCGGCTCAACGCCGGAGGCAGACGCAAGGCCAGGCAGCTCAGGTCCAAGGCGGGCATAAATCAATCGGCGTATAGGAATCGACCTGATCAGATCAGCAGCATCTCCTGTGTGGTCACTCTGGTCGTGGGTGAGGATCAGGGCGGTCAGGCTGCCTACCCTGCGCGAGCGCAACATCGAAGCGACACCGCTGCCAGACGGACCGGTATCCACCAATGCGGCGGAGGGTCCCGGTGGGTCGAGCAGGATCGAGTCTCCCTGCCCTACATCCAAGGCGCAGACGGAGAGTCGCTGCGGATCTCCATCGACGCCGCCCCCTCGGAACATCTCGAGTGTCCCGGCCGCTGCGAGCAGGCAGACAGCGAGAGAGAACGCCATCACGCGATATCTAGGTACATGTGTGGCGAGACCGAGACCTCCCCGGCGTGAGACCAGGGAACTGGCGAGCCTTATCACCAGCGCAATTACTGCCCAAAACAGCAAAACCAGCAGAGGAGCTGAAGTCCCTACCTCGATCATCGACCACATCGGCGCGCCGAATGAATGAGCCAACTGCTCGATATAGCCGAGACAGAGAGAGTTCAGCCAGTTCAAGGGCACAGCCGGTGCGGCCGAGACCTGACCTGCAGCCGCTGACAGCATTCCGAGCCACATTGCGGGCGCTACCGCGGGGAGTGCCAGCAGGTTGGCTGGCAGTGCGGTGAGTGAGACGGTTCCGAAAATCGCAGCTGCGAGAGGCGCCGTTGCGAGTGTGGCCGCGATGGTCACCGCTGCTGCCTCGATCGCTGAACTCCTTATCTCTGCAATCTCCGGGTCCGCCTTGGCTCCCAGAATTCCTGCAAGCGGCTTGCTCCAGGCCATGATTCCCGCGGTCGCAGCGAAGCTGAGAAGCCAACCCGGATCGGAGACAGAGAGAGGGTTGATCAGCAAAGTCGCTGCAGCGGCCAGCAGCAGCACATGGACTCTCAGCGAAGGGCGACCGGCCAACCCGGCAGCCAGCCCTGCTATCCCCATGATCCCCGCTCTCTGGATCGACGGACCCGCGCCGGTTACGAGTACGTAGAAACAGACCAAACCGGCCGTTGCGAACAGACGCCCTCGCAAACGCAGGCCAGCCAGCGCGAGGAACGGCCAGGCGAGAATCGAAAGGAGGACTACGTTCTGCCCAGAAACGGCCAGAAGGTGTGAAAGCCCCGACCGCCTGAACTCCTGCTCGGTGACGGGAGGAATCTCCTGGTCCTGCCCCAGTACGAAGCCCTTTGCCAGCGCAGCCTCGGCAGGCGCCATTCCCCGCGACAGCGACCGCTCAGATCTACTCCGTACTGCGTCGACCAGACCGACGAAACCTCCCCTGGACCCGCCGGTCGGAGCCGCCCTGCGCGCAATCAGAATCGCGGATATCCCCCGCCGCTCGAACCAGTCCGCCCTCCATTCCGGCAGACCCTCGACCACGCCTTCGGCACGCAACGCCTGCCCCACTGCTGGGTTCAATGCACCGGTCGTCCTCACCGCCAACCGGCCATCGGGGGTGGAAAGACAGATGAGGATCGAGCCATCGCTTTCCCTCGACCAAGCGGTTACCGTGCCGACCGCAACGATCGTGGACCCGGTAGGTATGTCTGTTGCACCCGAGGCAATCGCATCCACCCGCAACTGCCCTGCCACGAAGCCAAGCAAGCAGCAGATGCAAGCTGCCGCCGTGCAGGTCAGGGCGCCCATGAGCCGGCCGGGCGCCGCGCGAAGAATCCAAAACACTGCACACGAACTCCCTCCAAGCAGACCAAGCGCAGAAAGAAAGATCACCTCCTGTCGTCCTGCCTCGATCAGCGAACTGCAGCCGAGGCCAACCGCTGCACCCGCCACGGCAGCAGTGCGCCAGCCGAAACGAGTCAAGGTTGCAGCGAATCGCGCAGGGCACTCATAGTGGCCGGTCCAATGCCGCTGATCTCGTCCAATTCGTCGATCGAAGAGACCCCGCCCCTGCTGTCGCGGTAATCGATGATCAGCTGGGCCGTAACCGGGCCGATCCCGTCTATCTCGTCGAGTTGGCTGGCAGTTGCGGTGCCGAGACTGATCGGACCATCACCACCGGCCGCCGCTGTCGAGGAGAGGCCGCTCCGCGCTGGCACTACGACCTGCTGCCCGTCGGCAAGCCGTGCCGCAAGATTCAGCGAGTCGGGCAAAGCGTCGCCGCTTGCGCCCCCCGCTCTCTCGACCGCGTCGATCACTCGCGAGCCGGCGGGCAGGCGGTATACGCCCGGCCTGCGTACAGCGCCCGCAACATGGACGACCACGTCTCCCGTAGCCGGACCCTGGGGAGCCTGATCGGCCTGGAATTCGAGCCCTGCGCTTTGGCCCGACTGGGGTGTTCCATGATCGGATCTGATCCACCGCGCGCCGACAAGCAGCACAGCGACCGCGAGAGCTCCATAGACGAGGATCTGGACTCTGCTCAGCTTTGGCACGACGGCGATGCTGACCCACCGCGCTCCAACAGTTGCGCGCGGGAAGTTACGGGGAGGTGCCGGTAGCCCTACCTGACGACGAGGTTGACCAGCTTGCCGGGGACGACTATCTCCTTCACCGTCTCCTTGCCATCCAGGTGTGCTGCGACCTTCTCGGACGCCTTGGCCAGGTCCAGCAGTTGCCCCTCGGTGGCGTCAGCCGGTGCCTCAACGCGATCGCGCAACTTGCCGTTGACTTGCACCACTATCTCGACCGTGTCGGTGACCAGAAGCGCCGGGTCGGCCTCGGGCCAGGGTGTCTCCCAGACCCGCTCGCCGGTCATCTGTTCGTATACCTCCGAGCCGAGGTGAGGGGCGAACGGGAAGATCAGCGAGGCCGCGGTGGCGGTGGAAAAGCGCAGCGCTGCGTCGCCCTCCGGGCTGCCGTAGAGATCGTCTTTCAGGCGATAGGCGTCGTTGACCAGCTCCATGACAGCCGAAATCGCCGTGTTGAACTGGAATCCGCGCTCGAAGTCTCCTGTGGCCTTGTCGATCGCCCAATGCGCCTTGGCACGGAGATCCCGGGCCGGTCCCTCGGCAGCGCTCACATCTCCTCCGGCCTCGGTGCGCTCAGCTACCTCGCCCGAGAGCCGCCAGAGGCGCGCGAGGAAGCGGTACACCCCCTCGACACCCTCGTCGGTCCAGTCGCCGCCGCGGATCGGCGGACCCATGAAGCAGACATAGGTACGGGTGGCGTCTGCCCCGTAGCGGTCGACGAAATCGGCCGGGCTGACCACGTTGCCCTTCGACTTGGACATCTTGGCCCCGTCGCGGGTGATCATCCCTTGCGTGAACAGGTTGGAGAAAGGCTCTTGGACCTCCAACAGATCCATGTCCGCAAGCGCCTTGCAGAAGAACCGCGCGTACATGAGATGGAGAATCGCGTGCTCTACGCCGCCGATGTACTGATCGACCGACATCCAATGGTCGGCCGCTTCGCGTGACCACGGTGCCTCGGTGTTGTGAGGGTCGAGGTAGCGCAGGAAGTACCAGGAGGAGTCGACGAAGGTGTCCATCGTGTCGGTCTCCCTGCGGGCGGGCTTTCCGCACTTCGGGCAGTCGGTCTCTACCCAGTCGGTGGCAGCTGCCAGCGGACTCTGCCCCTTGGGCGCGTAGTCCTCGATCTCCGGCAGCAGAACGGGAAGCTGGTCTTCGGGGACAGGCACCAATCCACACCCATCGCAGTGGACGATCGGAATCGGCGCGCCCCAGTAGCGCTGACGGGAGACGAGCCAATCGCGCAGGCGGTAGTTGATGGCCGGCTCCCCCCTGCCCTCCTTGCCGAGCCAGTCGAGGATCTCGTCGTACGCCTCGCGATTGCCCTTTCCGTCGAAGTTGCCGGAGTTGAGCATGGGGCCGTCACCCGGGTAGGGCAGCCCCTCTTCGTCGCGCGCTACGTCGGGATCGGTTCCTTCAATCACCCGCTCGACTGGCAGATCGAAGGCCCTGGCGAATTCGTAATCGCGCAGGTCGTGGCCGGGGACAGCCATGATCGCTCCCGTCCCGTACTCCATCAACACGTAATCGGCGACGAAGACAGGGATCTCCTCGCCGTTGACCGGATTGGTCACCGTGCGGCCGGTTGCAACACCGGTCTTCGGTCGATCTTCGGCGGCGCGCTCGACCGCGCCGGTCTTGGCTGCCTGCTTCAGGTACTCGGCAACAGCCGATTCGTGTTCGGTCCCCTCCACCATCTCCTCGACCAGCGGATGCTCCGGGGCGAGCACGAAGAAGGTCGCGCCAAAGAGAGTGTCGGGTCGGGTGGTGAAGACGGGAAAGTCGAGGTCGAGTTCATCGCAACGGAAGACGACCTCAGCACCTTCCGAGCGCCCGATCCAGTTGCGCTGCATCGTGACCACGTTCTCCGGCCAGGACTCGAGCAGATCGAAGTCATCGAGCAGACGCTGCGCGTAGTCGGTGATGCGGAAGAACCACTGCTCGAGTTTGCGCTGTTCG